>NZ_JAVRBF010000034.1:0-94233 GCF_032436805.1 Streptomyces sp. P17
GGGACGCCTTCGCCGGTCTCGGCGTCGGCTAGCTCCCCCGCGGGAACCGCAGCCGGTGCTCCACCACGTCCCCCGCGACGTCCGCCGCCGTACGGCCGTGGGCGAAGGCGTGGGCGCGGAGGCGGGACAGGGCGTCGTGGGCGCCGACGCCGAGCTGGGCCATGATCATGCCGATGGCCTGGTAGAGGTCGTCATGGTCGGCGGCCAGTCCGTCCAGCCAGCCGGGCAGGTCCCGGCCGCGGTCGTCCGCCTCGCGGGACAGCGCCATCAGGGCCATCGTCATGGCCCCGGCCAGGGCCCGCGCCGTACGCAGTTCGTCGGCGGAGAGCCGGCCGGGGGTGTCACGGTAGAGGTCGAGGGTGCCCACGCACACCGCGTCGTCGCCGAGGGGCAGCGAGTACGCCGCCCGCACACCCGCCTGCGTGGCCTCCTCGGCGAAGACCGGCCAGCGGTCCACGTCGTGCCCCTCCGTCAGATCGCAGGCGAGCACGGGCCGGGCGCTGCGCACCGCGCTCTGGCAGGGCCCCTCGCCCAAGGTGGCCTGGATGTCCGCCACATACGCGGCCTGCGCGTTGCTCGCGCACAGCCGGACCGGCATGTCGTCGCCGTGCAGCGAGACGCTGGCGCCGGTCACCGGCAGCAGGTCGACCGCGACGGCGCACAGCCGCCGGGGGATCTCGCCGGCCCCCGTGCCGCGGGCCCGTGCGGCGGTTCCGTCCTGCTCGTGGTCGGCCGACCGGTTGTCGCCCCCAACGGCACCACGGTGGTCGTCCCTGGGCCGCACGGTCACCGCCTCCTCACACCTCCGGCGCGACGCTCACGGTTACGCGGGTTGCACGGCCCTGCGGCCGCCCGCTCCCGGACTCCGCCCGACTACCCGGGGCCCGGGGGGCGAAACCCGTTGACGGCTTCTCGTAGGGGTTGGCCGGCTGCCCGCGTCCACGACGGGCGGCCAGGCCTCGTCGCTGCCCGGCTTCCCCTCGGGGTGCCAGGTGCCGGTGACCGTGACCCAGGTGTCGTCCGCGGGCGCGTCCGCGCTCCGGCGGCCAGGATCACCGGGTTGATCGCGGGCGCCGAGAGCAGGAAGGCGAGCGCCGCCGCGGGGGCCCACCCTGCTGCGCATCAGGCTGTCGGTGACCGGCACGGCAAGGGCCTGGCTGCGGGGCCGCAGGAAGGGCACGGCCTGGGCGGTGATGGCGGTGAACACGGTCCACCGGGCGGCGACGGCGGGGGTGCAGAGATCGAGCGCGAGGACGGGCCCCCAGGACGGACAGCACCGCGATGGCGAGCAGCTCGGCCCCGCCGAGGACCGCGTGGACGGGCGCGCGCAGGCCGCCGTAGACACCGTCCGTTCATTCGCCACGCGCCTGTCCCGTTGTTCCGCCGGTGTACCCCGCGAAGGCCGACGGGACGGGGCTGTGCGCCGGTCCGGGATCCTCACAGAGGAGGCTGTGCGGGCGCGGGTCCGAGGGTGGTGGTGCCGGGGGCCGTACGGTGCCCGAGACCCGTCCGGTACGCGTCCAGGGCGGCCTCCACCCGTCCGGTACGGCGCAGCAGATCGCCCAGCAGCCGGCACAGGTCGGCCAGGTCCCCGGCCGCGCCGGCCCGCTCCAGCAGGCTGAGGGCGCGGACGTAGTGCTCCTCGGCGGCCTCGGTGTCGCGGGCGTCCTCGGCGATGATGCCGAGCAGCCGGTGAGCGGCCGCGGAGTGCAGGGCGCCGCGCTCGGGGCTGAGGTCGCTGAGGACCTCGTGGAGGAGGGCGGCGGCCTCGTCGGACTTGCCGCGCCGGTGCAGCACGTCGGCGAGTTCGACGGCGACCTGGCTGGTGTAGAGGGCGGCGCGCTTGGCCGACAGCATGGCCCGCGCCTCCCGCAGTTCGGCCTCGGCGCGGTCCAGCTCGCCGTTCTGCGCGCAGACGTAGCCGCGCATCCAGTGACAGTGGGCGAGCTCGGTGCGGATCTGGAGCCCGCGGTACAGCTCGGCCGCCTTGGCCAGGGAGGCGTCGGCCTCGGCGATCCGGCCCTCGGCGAGCAGGGTGCGGGCGACGGACCGGTGCATCCGGGCGACCAGAGCCGGGTCCCCGGCCTGCGGGGCGAGGGCGAGGGCGAGTTCGGCGGCCTGGGCGGCGCGGGCGTGGGCGCCCAGGTCCATGTACGGACCGATGACACTGGCGTAGAGGAGCAGCAGCGCGTCGGGGTCGTGCAGTCCTCCGCGGTTCAGCTCGTCGAGGGCGGATTCCAGCAGATAGACGGCGTAGCGGAGTTCACCGGCCAGGTAGTGGGCGACGGCCCGTCCGCGCAGCGCCGGGACCCGGGTCGGCAGCGGAGCCGTTCCGAGCGCCTGCTCGGCCTGCTCGAAGCGGCGGCGGGCGGCGTCCAGATCGCCGGTGTCGATACCGCACTCGCCGAGCCCGAGCAGGGCGGCGACCCGTTCCTCGACCAGACCGTGCGTCTGCGCCTCGCCGAGCACCGCCGTGAAGCCCTCGGCGGCGGCCTCGGTGGCGCCGGTGGCCAGGGTGCGCTGGGCGCCGGTGAGCTGGAGCCGCAGCTCGGTGGCGAGCCGGGCGGAACGCCCCGTGATCAACTCGTCGTAGGCCACCCCGAGCCGCTCGGCGATGTGCCGCAGCGCCTCGTCGGAGGCCCGCACCCGGCCGGCCTCCAGGGTGGAGACATAGGCGGGCGTATAGGCAGGCTCGGCCAACTGCTTCTGCGTCAGCCCGCGTTCGGCCCGCAACTGCTGCACCCTGCGCCCGATGGTCACCGGGTCGTCGCGCTCCGACATCGCCAACTCCCCCTGGTGCCTCTTGCCGTTCGAGTCCGACAGCCCTAGGTTAAACCGGGAATTAAGCCTGATTACCCAACCCGCTTAATACATCACGTCCATACACCGCTGTTGCGAGGTCGCCGTGCTCGAACGCACCAGCACAACCGAGCGTTACACCCGAGGCGTCGCCGCCGCCGTGGTAGCGGTGGCCACCCTGATCCTGGCAGCGAACGCGGGCCCGGCGCGGGCGGCGGAGACGGTGCGCGAGCAGACGGTTCAGCACACGGACGACTCCCCCTCGGCGGTAACGGGCGACACCCGCTGGACGCCCCTACCCTGACCCCATGACCTCTGCCGCCGCTCGAGCCGCGCTGGATCTCACCGGTGACCTCCCCGTCGCCGCCCTGGAGGACTTCTACCGGGATCTGCACCGGCACCCCGAGCTCTCCTTCCAGGAACACCGGACGGCGGCCCGTCTCGCGGCGCGGCTGAAAGCGGCGGGGTTCGAGACGGCCGAAGGGATCGCCGGGACCGGGGTCGTGGGACTGCTGCGCAACGGCGACGGGCCCACCGTCCTGCTGCGTGCCGACATGGACGCTCTGCCGGTGACCGAGGAGACCTCGCTGCCGTACGCCTCCACCGTGCCCGGCGTCATGCACGCCTGCGGGCACGACATGCATGTCACCTGGCTGACCGGTGCCGCCGAGGCGCTGGCCGCCGGGCGGGATGCCTGGTCGGGGACGCTGATGGTGGTGGGACAGCCCGCCGAGGAGTCAGGTGGCGGGGCGGCGGCGATGGTCTCGGACGGGCTCTACGACCGGTTCCCGCGGCCCGACGTACTGCTCGGGCAGCATGTGGCGCCGGGTCCGGTGGGCCTGATCGCGCATGTACCGGGGCTGATCATGTCGGCGACGACGGACGTCGACATCGTGGTGCACGGGCGCGGCGGGCACGGCTCCCGGCCCGAGACCACCGTGGATCCCGTGGTGACGGCCGCGTTCCTGGTGACGCGGCTGCAGACCGTCGTCAGCCGGGAACTGGCCCCGCGCGAGCAGGCCGTACTGACCGTCGGGCGGATCGAGGCCGGTACGGCGGCCAATGTCATTCCGTCCACCGCCCGCATCTCGCTCAATCTCCGTACGCAGTCGGAGGGCGTCCGGGACCGGATGGTCGCCGCGATCCGGCGGATGGCGGCCGGGGAGTGCCTGGCCGCAGGATGCCCGCGCGAGCCCGAGGTGACGCTGGGCAGCACCTTCCCGGTGACCGTGAACGACACCGACACCGACCGCAGGGTGGCCGAGGCCCACCGCGAGGTCTTCGGCGCCGACACCGTCTTCGACCCCGGCCCTGCGATGGGCAGCGAGGACTTCTCGTACCTCGCGGAGGGCAAGCTGCCGTTCTCCTACTGGTTCGTGACGAGCACCCCGGCCGAGGTGTGGGACGCGGCGCCCGGGGACGATCTGCTGGGCCGGTCGGAGTCCGTGCCCAGCAACCACAGTCCGCACTTCGCACCCGGCCTGGCGACCGTGCCGACGGGTGTGCGGACGCTGGTGTCGGGGGCCCTCTCCTTCTTGTCGGTGGCATGACTTAGTCTTCGCTCACTCGCCACACGCGGCGCACAGGCCCCACACACGGGAGCCCGCCCGTGGCACCCACATCCTTTTTCGTTCCGGGGGGTTCGAAACAGCGTGCGCAGACGCACCCTCACCACCACCGCCACCACCCTGGCGGTCCTCATCAGCTCGGCGGCGCTCGCCGCCGTACCGGCCGCCGCCGACTCCACCAGGACGCTGCCGGTCAGGTCGACCGCCGACATCGTGGTGGACGGCGTCCACCAGCGCGTCTTCGTCAGTGACCCCAGCAACGGCAAGATCGTCGTCACCGACTACGCCGGAACCGTCGTCCAGCAGGTCGCCGGCCTGCCTGGCGTCACCGGCCTGGAGCTGTCCGCCGACTCCGGCACGCTGTACGCGGCCGTGCGGGGCGCGGACGTGATCGTCGCCCTAGACACCGCGACCGGCACCGAGTCCGTCCGCTATACGGTCGGCGACTCCCCGATGAGCGTCGCCCTGGCGGGCGGCAAGCTCTGGTTCGGGTAAGGCGCCGCCGCCGAGGGCAACATCGGCTCCGTCGACCTCAGCGGCGAGCAGCCCGTCGTCACCCTCGACCAGGACCCGACGCGCCTGTGGTATCAGGCGCCGATGCTGGACGCGGCGGCCGGCTCGGACACCCTGGTCGCGGGCGCGGTCGGGCAGAGCCCGGTCACCCTGGCCTCGTACGACGTCTCCACCGGCACCGCCACACGGCTCGCCGCCAACTCCGACGGCGGCAGCAACCTCGGCGACCTCCAGGTCACGCCGGACGGCCAGGACGTCGTCGTCGCGAGCGGCTACCCGTACAAGCACCAGGTGTTCAAGACGTCCGACCTCACCGCGGACGGCAGCTACGCAAGCGACACCTATCCGAACTCCGTCGCCATCGCCGCCGACGGCACCCTCGCGGCGGGTATCTCCGGCAGCTACGGCCCCGACGTCTACGTCTACAAGCCGGGCGCCACCACGTCGGTGCGCGAGTACGACTTCCCCAACACCGGCACCACCACCGGCTCGGACCTGCTCTCGGACTCCGGTCTGGCCTTCGCGCCGGACACCTCCCGCCTGTTCGCGGTGACGTCCAACAGCGAGGGTGGCTACTCGCTGCGCTCCCTGACCGCCCCCACCAATGCGGTCACCAGCATCACCGTGAACGCCCCGGCCACCGCGCCGCGCGCCCAGAAGCTCACGGTCACCGGCAAGGTCACCTCACGCGTCGCCCTCCCGGCCGGCATCCAGCTCACGGTGTCCCGCACCGACATGGAGTCCCCGGACGGCAAGGCGCTCGCGCCGGTCACGGTCAAGGCGGACGGCAGCTACTCCTTCACCGACACCCCGCCCGCCGGCGGCAAGGTCAAGTACGCGGTGCGCTACGCGGGCGACGCCGAGCACGCGGCGCGCCGCGCCTCCGACACCGTCGAGGTATCCCGTGCCAAGCCGACGCTGACGCTGAACAACAACGGCAAGGTCTACGGCTACGGCGCCGACGTGAAGTTCACGGCGCACCTGGGTACGACGTACAAGAACCGCAAGGTCGAGATCTGGGCCAACCCCTTCGGCTCGGACAAGCCGAACAAGCTGGTGAAGTCCGGCACGGTCAGCTCCTCCGGCAATCTGTCGGTCGTCGTCGACCTCAAGCGCGACACCACCCTCACCGCGAAGTTCGCGGGTGACTCCCGCTACCAGCCGCGCTCGGTGACCAGCACGGTCGGCGCGAGGGTGAGCGTGTCCACGGCGGTCAGCGGCCACTACAAGACGGCGTACAACTGGGGTTACACCTACCACTACTTCCGCCGGTCCAAGGACCCGGTCTTCACGGCGACGCTGCCTCCGTACCCGGGCCGGCAGCAGCGGCTGCAGATGCAGGTGTACGCCAACGGCTCCTGGCAGACCACGGGCAGCGAGTACTTCACACTCGACTCCGCCGGCAGGTCCGCCGTCCAGATCACCGGCACCCCGCCCACCGGTTACCGCTTCCGGGTGCGCAACTCCTACGTCAACGGCCACGGTGACACCGTGAACTCCACGACGCACGGCGCCTGGAAGTACTTCACGTTCACGAGCTGAGCCGCTGCAGCTGCTGCTGGACATGGTCCAGCGCACCCTGCCGCCGCCCCGGCACCCGCGTCCTCAACTCGGCCAGCGCGGGCCCCAGTTCACGGGCCCTCGCCGGGTCGCCGATGCGGCCCCACTGGTGGTGGGCCCGGTCCACGGCGGACTCGACGTCCGGGTCCGCCGCCGACTGCCCGGCGGCCAGCCGGGCGGACGCCACCGACAGCCAGGCACGGCAACTGCGGACGGCATCGCCCGCGAACATCGCGAGGTCCGCCCGGACTTCGGCCCAGTGCAGGGCCTCGGGCGAACCCGCGCCGTGTGTGTGCAGCGCCGCCTGCTCGTGGCGGGCGGCGAGCGCGTCGGCGTCGGTGTGCCGACCGGATTGGACGGCGGCGGTGATGGCGGTGTGGGCATCCGCGTCCCGGCGCCGGTCAGCGCCATTCAGCCTGTCCGGCGTTTGAGGACCAGGCCCTTCAGGCCGATGCGGGGGTCTGGGGGCGGGGCCCCCAGGGACGGGAAGGGCAGGGGCGGCGGGGGCGAGAACCACGTCCGCGAACCCTTCGCTGCCCACCCGCGCCAGCGCCCGCTGATGCAACTCCCCGAGCGCTGGCCGCCGTCCGCTGCGCAGAATCGTCGCGACCGCCTTCATGTACGACGGCACCGCCACGGTCCGCCGTCCCGGCGGCGGCGCGATGCGTCCGTAAACGGCGCTGTTGCGCCCGCAGTCGAGCGGCCCGGTCCGCAGCAGCTCCCACGTCTCCGCGTCCGCGTGCAGATCGAGCACCAGGGCCGTCGTGCCCGGCGGACGCAGCCGCAGCTCCTCCCGCACCCAGTGCCACGGCAAGGCCGTGTAGCGCACCGTCGACGGGGTGGTCCGCGCCAGCGCCAGGTGCACCAGCCTTTGCCTGCGGTCGAGTTGGAGCTGCCCGGTGATGAACACGGTGAGCGGTCCCGGAGCTGCCGCGGCGGCGCGCAGGCGGGTCAGGACGGCCTGCGGTTCGAGGGGGTCGGCGAGTTCGACGACGTTCGCCGTGTCCGTGCCCGCGAGCACCCCGGGCGGTACCGCCGCGAGGACGGGGAGCACGGACGCCGCGTCCACCAGACAGCCCTTGCCCGCCGGTGAGGCGGCGAGCAGCAGCACGGTTCCGGGCATCGGTCCCTCCCCATCCCCCGTCGATCACGTACGGCAGCACCGTAACCGCTGCGGCTGCAAAGCTGGGCCTCAGGAGTGCAAACGTCCCTTTCACGCGCCCCGCCGTACCGCGAACACCGTGGTGTCGTCGGCCAGCAGGCCGCCGCAGTGGCGCAGGGTGCCGTCGCGGACGAAGGCGACCAGGAGGCGGGGGTCGGCGAGACGGGGGGCGGCGGCCACGGCTCGGGCGACCTCGTCGGCGAGGGGGTAGAAGGAGCCGATGGCGTCCCGGGCCTCGGTCACTCCGTCGGTGGTGAGCAGGACCGTCTCGCCGGGGGCCAGGGGGGAGCGGAGCACCGCGGGCGGGTCCGTGGTGCCGGTCAGTTCGCCCAGGCCGAGCGGGAGCGCGTCGCCCGGGGGCAGCTGTCGTACCCCTGAGGGGCCGATGACCAGGGGCGGGTCGTGGCCGAAGACGACCGATTCCAGGGTGCCGGGGTCATGGGCGGGAAAGCCCAGGAGGACGGCGGTGGCGAAGCGGTCGGCGTCGTCGCGGCCCAGGGCCGCGCAGTGGCCGGCGTGCCGGACCATACGGGTCTCCAGGCGTGCGGCGACGGTGGCGAGGTCCGGCTCGTGGTAGGCGGACTCGCGGAAGGTGCCGAGCAGGGCCGCGGCCGCCTCCACCGCGCCGAGGCCCTTGCCCTGGACGTCGCCGACGAGGACGCGGGTGCCGTGCGGGCCGGGCTGGATGTCGTAGAAGTCGCCGCCGACCGCCGCCTCCACGTCGGCCGTGAGATACACGGCGGCGTGGTCGAGACCGCCCCAGCCGGGCGGCAGCGGGCGCAGCACGGTACGGCGGATGGTGTCGGTGACATCCCGCATGTGCAGCATCCGCTGCTCGCCGCGCACCCGGACCGTGCAGGCCAGCGTGGCGAGGACACCGCCGATCGCGGAGAGCAGGAAATCGGGCATCCCGGCCTGGAACTCCTCGGGCCAGAAGCTGTCCGCGACGAGATAGGTGGCGGTCGTGAGCAGCGCGAACGCGGCCGTGCCCCACACCCCGCAGATCGCGGCGGCGATCCCGGGGACGAGGACCAGCCAGGAGATGATCCGGAAATCCCGCGCGGTGTACCAGTCGGTCACCACGATCCCGACGAGCAGCAGCAGCGGCGGCACCCAGGTCACGCTCCGGCGGCCGATCCGCAGCATCTGGTGGCGCTGGAGGCGGTCCCGGGGAACGGCGGCCGGGAGCCGCCGGAGCCGGGCCGGGGGACCGCTCACCGTTCTCAGTCCGCGCCCGCTCATGCCGCCAGCGAAACACGGGGGTGCACGCCCCGCATCTTCGACTTGCCAGGGCCCGGGCCCCGGGTGTGCTCTGGAGGTCGGGGGCGACACAGACCTCACGAGGAGGTGGACCCATGGCTCACGCGGCACCCACACCCGGCCGCCCGATGGGCAGGATGACGGTCACACCCGACATCTTCAGCGAGCGCACCCACCGGATCGCCCGGTTCGGTATCCCGGTCGTCCTGGGGCTCGTCTACGGCTACTGGGCCGCGGCCAACCGGCGCGGCGGCGGAGAGATCACCGGCTGGAACATCCTGTTCGGCTTCGTCACCGCGATCGCGTTCACGGTGCTGTGCATCGCCGTGGCCGTACTGGCGCCCAAGCTGAAGCGGGAGCTGCACTCGATGACGAAGTCCGCCTTCGCCGGCGCGGCCTTCGGCTTCCTCTACAGCCAGACCGGCGCCAGCGTGCTGCGGTCCGTGACCATGAGCCTGCTGATCACGGCGGCCATCTTCGCGGTGTTCTTCTACCGCTACTACACACACGAGGACGCCGAGGGCAATCCGCTGCCCCGCTGACACACACGCGTGGGCCCCGGCACTGCTGCCGGGGCCCACGCGCTCCCTCACCTTCCCCTCACCAGCCGCCCAGCCAGCTCCAGGCGCTGGACGACGATCCGGAGGCGCTCCAGCTCCACGAGCCGGACGCGCTCCACGAGCCGGACGAGGAAGCGCTCCAGGAGTCGTTCGTGAACGGCTCATCCCAGTTGGTCCAGGACCCGTCCTTCCATTCGGGACACGGATTCGCGCAGGGGGGCACGCGTGCCCCGCCGGTGTCGACGAAGGCGGCGCTGGCCCAGCCCTGGGCGCCCTTGAGCCAGTACCAGTCCGGGTTGCCGTTGACGCTCTGACCGCGGACCTTGCACTGCACGCGGTCCTGGCTGCCCGGAGAGAGCCAGGCGACGACGGGCGCGTGGACGGTCGGCGCCTGCCTGACGTTGAGCTTCGTCTGGGAAATGACAGTGCCCCAGATCGGACCGCCGCGGTCACCGCCACCGCTTCCGCCTTGGACGTCGGCGTAGGTCGGCGGGGCTGCCGCGGCGGCCGTCGCGCCCGCTGTGGCGGCGATCAGGGAGCCGCCAGTGAGCAGGGCCACGGCCAGGGTCCGCAGGGCCGGAGTAGTGCGCATGATCGCCTCCTTCTCCCCAGCACCAGGAAACACCCGTTCGGGTGAACCCTCCACCGGAGAGCGGGGATCCCAGTTCCCCCAAGGGGTGCGGGCCCTCGGCCATACGGCCGCGCAGCGCTGGCCCGCCCGGCCCGGGCCGTCTTGCCTGAAGACGTGTCCTCCCGTCTGCTGAACGCCCTCTCGGCCGCGCTGATCGCGCTGGCCTGCCTCCTGGTGCCGTTCGGCGCGCTGGCGGCCTGGGCCTCGTACGGGCTCGCCGACACCGGCCGGTACGTCACCGCGATGGCGCCGCTGGCCACCGATCCGGCCGTGCGGGACGCGGTCGCGGACACGGTCGGGGACGGGATCGTGCGGGAGACGGACGCCGGGGCGCCGATGCGGCCCTTCGTGCACGACGCGGTGCGGTCCTTCACCGGCACCGACGCCTTCCGCACCGCCTGGGACAGCGGCAACCGGGCCGTCCACGACGCCGTCCTGCGTGCCGTACGGGACGGCGGCGGGGGCGAGGTGCGGGTCGATCTCGCTCGCGTCGCCGCCGAGGTGAAGGAGCGGCTGGCCGCCGACAACATGCCGCTGGCGAGCCGGATCCCGGTCGAGCACACCGAGGTCGCGGTGCTCCCCGCCGGTGAACTGGCCCAGCTGCGACGGGGGTTGCAGGTGCTGGAGATCGCCGGGTTCTGGCTTCCCGTCACGGCCGCGGTGCTCGCCGTCGCCGGGATCGCCGTCGCCGCCTGCCGCCGTCGCGCGGTGACCGCGACCGCGCTCGGCACGGCGCTGGGCGGCGTGTTCCTCGCCCTCGCCGTCGCCCTCGGCCGCCGGCTGACCCTGGCCGACCTCCCCGACGACGTGCACCGCCCGGCCGCGGGCGCCGTGTACGACGCGCTCACCGCGGCCCTGCGCACGGTGTCCTGGCTGCTGGTCGCGGTGGGGCTCGCGGTGGCCCTGGGAACATGGCTGCTGGCGCGGCGGCGGCAACCTTCGGTGTCGGCGTCCGGTCCTTGAGGGCGTAAGGGGGCTGTCGGTGGGGGCAGGTGGGCGGCGGTTCCTGGCCTGGTGGGCGGGGCTGTTGTGCGCCGGGGTGAGCGGACCTGGCCGACACCGACCACCGGGCCGTCGTCGTGGACGTCACGCTGCACCGGCCCGACTGACCTGCGCCGCCCGCCCATAATGGGCGCATGCCCCGCGAGTTCCCCATCGGCCTCACCCCTCCCGACTGGCTGGTCCGGAACCTCCAGGCACAGCCGGCGCCCGTCAACCTGGCGGCCGCGGCACGGGCGGCCGTCGCGATGGCGCTGCCGCTCGCCGTCGGACTCGCGGCCGGTGAACCGGCCTACGGGGCGCTCGCCTCCATGGGCGCCCTCTCCGGCGTCATCGGGGACACCGCCGACGCCTACCGCATGCGGCTCCTCAACATCGCCGTACCGCAGCTCTTCGGCGCCGTCGGCATCACCGTCGGCTCGCTGGTGTTCGGGCACGGCTGGGTCGCGGTCGCGGTCGTGACCGCCGTCGCGCTGGTCTCCGGGATGATCTCGACGATCGGGGCGGTGGCCTCGGTTTCGGGGCTGCTTCTGCTGCTGAACACGGTGGTCGGGGCGGGCCTTCCGATGCCCGGCGCGTGGTGGCTGGCGCCGCTGCTGGTGACCGGCGGCGGGCTGCTCGTCCTGCTGCTGGCGCTGCTCGCCTGGCCGTTGCGCGGCGGAGTACCGGAGCGGACAGCGGTGGCGGACACGTACCGCACGGTCGCCGACCTGCTGGCCGCGACGGGCCGCCCGGAGACGTACGACGAGGCACGGCACACCGTCACCCAGTCCCTGAACCAGTCGTACGACCTCGTCCTCGCCCGGCGCACCCGCCAGCACGGCCGCAGCCCCGTACTGACCCGGTTGCTCGCCCAGTTGAACGCGGTCATCCCGGTCGTCGAGGCCGCCCCCGCCGCCCACCTGGACGGCACGCCCCTGCCGCCCGAACTCCCCGGGGCGGTGCGCCATCTCGCGCAAGCCGTGGAGACCGGCTTCACCGGCCCGATAGGGCTGAAGCTGCCCACCCCGACGACCGAGACCACGCGTGCCGTCGACCACGCCCTGCGCCACGCCGCCGACGTCGTCGCCTCCCCCGACGTCGACCCGCGCGGCATCGACGACCGCCTCGGCCGCCCCGCCGCCCTCGGCATCCGGGCCGCGCGCGCCGCCCGCAACGTCGCCCTGTCCGCCGCCTCCTGGCGCTACGGACTGCGCCTGGCCCTGTGCATCGGCGTGGCCCAGGTGCTGGTGTCGACCGTGCCGGTGCCGCGCTCCTACTGGGTCGCGCTGACCATCACCTTCGTGATGAAGCCCGACTTCGGCTCGGTCTTCTCCCGGGCCCTGCTGCGCGCGCTGGGCACGGTCGCCGGTCTGGTCGTCGCGGCGGCGGTGCTCTCGCAGGTGCCGAGGGGCTGGTGGGACCTACCGGTGATGCTGCTGCTCGCCCCGCTGATCCCGGCCCTCACCCCGCGCGGCTACGGCTATCAGACCGCCGCCATCACCCCGGTGATCCTGCTCCTGTCCGACGTACTGAACCAGCAGGGCACCGCCCTGCTGCTGCCCCGCCTGGTGGACTCGCTGATGGGCTGCGGCATCGCGCTGATCGCCGGGTATCTGCTCTGGCCGGAGAGCTGGGGCACCCGGGTCGGGGACCGGCTCGCGGACGCGGTGGCGGACACCGCCCGCTATGTGGAGTGCGCCTTCGGCGCGGCCGCCGTCGACCCGCCCGCCCGCGCCCGGATGCGCCGCCGCCTCTACCGCGACCTGTCCGTCATCCGCACGGAGTTCCAGCGCGCCCTGACCGAACCACCGCCCACCGGACGCCGGGCGGCTGCCTGGTGGCCGCTGGTCGTGGCGGTGGAGCGGATCGTCGATGCCACCACAGCGGCCCGCGTCCGGGTCAAACACGGAGCGGCGCCGCCGTCGCAGGCGGAGATCACCCAAGTATCCCGGCAGCTACGGGAGTTGTCGGACGGTCTACGGGAGGTGGACGTCCTGTACGCCGTCCGCACCGACCTCACAGGCCCGTCGGGCAGCGTCCTGGAGCCCCTGCGCCAGGAGGTGGCGGCGGCTCGGGCCATCGCATCGCCGCGCTGAGAAACAGAACAGATGGGTGCGGCCGCCCTGTGCAGGAGGGCGGCCGCACCGTGTGGGGGGTGGCGTCAACGGCCCGACTTCTCCAGGGCCTTGTCCATCGCGGCCGCGAGGCCGTTGGCCCACAGCTGGTCGACTCGGGCCCGCTCGTTCGCGTCCGGGTTGGCGTTCGTGCAGGACGGACCGGGGCCGCCGCCCGACATCAGCTCGCTGCACGGACCCTCGTAGCGGTCCGGCAGACCGAGGACATGGCCCGTCTCGTGGGCGGTGACGCGGGTGGAGTCGTACTCCTGGTTCTGCGCGTAGTCGAGGAAGATGTAGCCGTTGCCGCGACCATCGGTCGAGGCGTAGGAGCCGCGCGGGTCGTTGCCCTCGCGGTAGGTGAAGTCGGCGTTGGAGCCCTGCTGGAGCCTCACGTTCGCCACCGAGCTGTTCCATATCTCGGTGGAGCGGGCTATCTGCGCGCTGAACGTGGGCGCGCCCGAGGCGTCGTAGACGACGGTGACGGCCGCGGTGCTCTTCGCGTTTGCCGCGCGCTTGTCGGCGACGGACTCCAGGACGGCCTGGAAGAAGGCGCGGTTGGCGGCTTCCTCGACGGTGGTGCCGGTGTAGCCGGCGTGCGGGGCGGGTGCGGGTGCCGCCGAGGCAGGGGCGGCGGTGCCGAGGACCGCGAGGCCTACCGCGACGGCAGCAGCCGTACGCGGGGACAGGGAAAGGGACATGGACATGCGCATCGATGACTCCTTGGTGGGGGGTGAGTCGTCATCGAGGAGTGTCGACGCCCGTACGGCGGCTGTGATGATGGCAACCGGCGATAGGGCCGGGCTATCGGGTGCCCAATTCGCGTGCCTCGGCCGGGATTTGTGCGTCTGGTGAAACCCCTGGTTCCGCTTTAGGCTCCAAGGGCATGGAGCTTGAGGTCAGGCACCTCCGCGCGCTGTGCGCCATAGCCGACACCGGCAGTCTGCACCGGGCCGCGCGGCAACTCGGCGTGGCCCAGCCGTCGTTGAGCACGCAGTTGCGCCGGATCGAGCAGGAGCTGGGCGGCGCGCTGTTCCTCAGGGCCCGCACCGGCTGCCGTCCCACCCCGCTGGGCCGTCTGGTGCTCAGCCGCGCCCGCCCCTTGGTGGCCGAGATGCGCTCCCTGGTCGCCGAGGCCCGCCAGGCGGCGGCGGGCGGACCGCGCCTGCGCGTCGGCTCCACCGCCAGCCGGGCGCTCGCGGGCTGGCTGCGCCGACTGCGCGGAGGCGGCCAGGAGCCGACCCTCCACATGAACGTCTCCGCCAACTCCCTGCTGCGCATGGTCGCCGACGGCCAGCTCGACGTCGCCTTCGTGCACGAGGTGGAGGGCACCCCGCTGCGCATCCCCGGGGAGCTGCGGACACGGGTCCTGCTGGAACGCGAGCCGCAGTTCGTGTCGCTGCCGGCCGACCACCCGGCGACGGCGAAGCAGGAGGTCGATCTGTGCGACCTCGCCGCCGACCGCTGGATGATCGACCCGAGTGTGGACGGCGAGTGGGACGCGGTGCGCCGGATGTTCCGCGAGGCCGGCGTCGACCCCCACGTCCTGCACGGCGACTACCACACGGCAGCGGCCCTGGTGGCGACGGGTGAGGTGGTCACGGTCTGCCAGCCGACGTCCTTGCCTCGCCCGGACATGGCGGTACGGCGCCTGCGCGGCGACCCGCTGGGCGTACGACTCCTTCTCGCCGCCCGCACGGACACGGACCTGGACGGCGTGTATCCCGCGCTGGAGGAGGCGTACTGGGAGGCGGCCAGGCAGGCACCGGCGTACTGGAGTGCCCTGCCCGGCTCGCCGCCCCCGGTCCGGAACCAGACGCCGATGTCGCAGCCGTCCTTGCGCCCCACGGCCACGACGGCCGGGCGGACGTAGGTGCCGGGTCCGTCGGGCCAGGTGCTCAGCGGGTTCTCGACGGTCGCGCCGTCGATCTCGCCCGGGTGCCGCACGGCGACCAGGACACGGCGGTCCTGGACCGTGGTGGCCGGCGCGGCGGTGACGGGCGCGGCGGCTGCAACGGTGCCGGCGGCGGCCGCGGCGGTCACGACGACGACGGCGCGCATCACGCTACGACGGCTCAGGGCGCCGGCGATGACGTCGCCGGCGTACGGGTTGGCGGCGGTGTTGGGCACCTCGTGGAAACAGGCCTCACCACACCGGAAGCGGCAGGTCATGGCAGAGCGGCTGCCGGGATGCGAACCATTTGTTCCGATGAGCGGCAGCGGAATGCGCACTTTGTTCTCCCCTCGCTTCCCCTTGGATCCAGCGTGACGGACGGTAGGGGGATGTTTGTGCGAACGCGGGGACGACACCTGCACGAGGGGTGAACTGAAGGTACTGGTAGGCGGGTTGGGGGGCCGGGGGTGGGTGCGCCGAAGATCACAGTCCGGGGCGGCTAACCTTACGTGTCCGTCCTGGCCAGGGATTGACGGGATCAACTCATGCGAAGGGTTGCGCACATGGGCATTCTCACTCTCCTGCGGAACGCATTCGGCCGCTCCCGAAAGGGGAGCACGGCCGAGGCAGAGGGTGCGGAACGGACGACGCCGATCGTGCCGACGCAGCCTACGGAGACCACCGAGCCGACACCGACGGACCCGCCCAAGGCGGAGGCCACCGAGCCGACGCCCACGGACACGGCGGAGGCCTTCGAGCGGACGCCCACGGACACGGCAACGGCCCAGGTCCCGGAGCCCCGCCCGGCGACGGACGACGAGCACGAGCTGGTGGCGGCGGCCTTCGACAAGGTGACAGTCCCGAAGCAGCCCGCTGCCGCGGGGGCGGAGGAGGAGCCTGCGGAGCCGGTGGCGGAGGCCGAACCGGCAGTGGAGCCGGAGCCCGTAGTCGAACCGGAGGCGGCGGTCACCCCCGAGCCGCTGGCGGAGGCGGAGGTCGGGTCGGTCGTGGAGCCCGAGCCGATCGAGGCCAAGGCTGCGCCCGGGCCCGAGGCAGAGGTCACCCCCGAGCCGGAGCCGGAGCCGGAGCCGGTGGCGGAGGCCGAACCGGCAGTGGAGCCGGAGCCCGTAGTCGAGCCGGAGGCGGAGGTCACCCCCGAGCCGGAGCCGGAGCCGGTGGCGGAGGCCGAACCGGCAGTGGAGCCGGAGCCCGTAGTCGAGCCGGAGGCGGCGGTCACCCCCGAGCCGGAGGCGGATGCGGAGGCCGAGCCTGTCGTGGAACCGGAGGCTATGCCGGAGCCCGTGACGGCTGTGGAAGCTGAGCCGGTCGTCGAGGAGCCCGCGGCCGCCGACGGCGAGGACGCCCCACAGGGGCCACCCGCAGCCGACGACGAAGCCGGCACGGGTGGTGCGGGTGGGAACAACCCGGCCGAAGGCGAAGCCGAGGCCGAGCAGCCGGAACCCACCGTCACCCTCCCCCACGGCCTCCGCACCGCGCACACCGCGGCAGCCGCCGCCCTCAGGGCCCGGGCCATCACCACCCCCGCCAAGGTCTACCTCGTCCTCGACCGCTCCGCGAGCATGCGCCCGTACTACAAGGACGGCTCCGCCCAGTCCCTCGCCGAGCAGACCCTCGCCCTCGCCGCCCACCTGGACCCCGCAACTCCCACGGTCCACGTCACCTTCTTCTCCACCGAACTCGACGGCACCGGCGAGCTCACCCTCACCGACCACGAGAACAAGATCGACGAAATGCACGCGGCCCTGGGCCGCATGGGCCGCACCAGCTACCACGTAGCCATCGAGGAAGTCGTCACCACGCACCAGAAGACGGCCCCCGAAGGCACCCCCGCCCTGGTCGTCTTCCAGACCGACGGCGCCCCGGACGCGAAGACCCCCGCCACCCAGGCCCTCACCGACGCAGCGAAGAACCACCCCCACATCCACTTCGCCTTCGTCGCCTTCGGCGAGCACGACAACAAGGCCTTCGACTACCTCCGCAAACTGAAGACCGGCAACACGTCGTTCTTCCACGCGGGCCCGACCCCCCGCGAGCTCACGGACACCGAGCTCTACACGGGCGTACTGGAGAACTGGCGCCCGTAAGAACCGGACCAGCCACCGCCAGCCCCCGGCCGCCCCCTTCCCACCCCTTAAAACGGAAGGCGGGCGGCCCACCCATGTCGGCTACGATTTCAAGGTTCGCAAATCGACCGACCTGGGAGCAGCCAAGCCATGGCTCGACACCTCATCACCAGCGCCCTTCCCTACATCAACGGGATCAAGCACCTGGGCAACATGGTGGGGTCCATGCTCCCGGCGGACGTGTACTCCCGGTACCTCCGCCAGCGCGGCCACGACGTCCTGTACATCTGCGCGACCGACGAGCACGGCACCCCCGCCGAGCTGGCCGCGAAGGAGCAGGGCCTGCCGGTCGACGAGTTCTGCGCGCAGGCGCACGACGCGCAGAAGGCGGTCTACGACGGCTTCGCGCTGGCCTTCGACTACTTCGGCCGCAGCTCCAGCCCGGAGAACCGCGAGATCACCCAGCACTTCGCCCGCAAGCTGAACGAGAACGGATTCATCGAAGAGCGGGCGATCCGCCAGGTCTACAGCCCCGCCGACGGCCGCTTCCTCCCGGACCGCTACGTCGAGGGCACCTGTCCCCACTGCGGCTACGACAGGGCCCGCGGCGACCAGTGCGAGAACTGCACCCGCGTCCTGGACCCGACCGACCTCATCAACCCCCGGTCCGCGATCTCCGGCTCCACCGACCTGGAGGTCCGCGAGACCAAGCACCTCTTCCTCCTGCAGTCCAAGCTGCAGCACGAGGTCGAGGAGTGGGTCGCCCGCCACGAGGACGACTGGCCCCACCTCGCCTCCTCGATCGCCCGCAAGTGGCTGACCGAGGGCCTGCACGACCGCGCCATCACCCGCGACCTGGACTGGGGCGTCCCGGTCCCGGCCGACACCTGGCCGGCGCTGGCGGCGGAGGGCAAGGTCTTCTACGTCTGGTTCGACGCCCCGATCGAGTACATCGGCGCGACCAAGGAGTGGGCGGACCAGGACCCGGAGAACCGCGACTGGAAGTCGTGGTGGTACGACGTGGACACCACCGTCCGCTACACCGAGTTCATGGCGAAGGACAACGTCCCGTTCCACACGGTGATGTTCCCGGCGACCGAACTGGGCGTACGCGAGCCGTGGAAGAAGGTCGACTACGTCAAGGCCTTCAACTGGCTGACGTACTACGGCGGAAAGTTCTCCACGAGCCAGAAGCGGGGCGTCTTCACCGACCATGCCCTGGAGATCCTCCCGGCGGACTACTGGCGCTACTTCCTGATCGCCAACGCCCCGGAGTCGGACGACTCGTCCTTCACCTGGGAGCACTTCACGGCGACGGTGAACAAGGACCTGGCCGACACTCTGGGCAACTTCGTCAACCGAGTCCTGTCCTTCTCCAAGAAGCGCTTCGGCGAGGAGGTCCCCGCGGGCGGCGAGCCCGGCGCGGCGGAGACCCGCCTGGGCGAGGAGATCGCGCGCCTGCTCGCCGAGTACGAGGAGCACATGGAGGCCCTCCAGTTCCGTAAGGCCGCCGCGGCGCTGCGCGCCCTGTGGTCCGCGGGCAACTCCTACCTGGAGGAGAAGGCCCCCTGGCTGGAGATCAAGACCGACAAGGACGGCGCGGCCCTGACGCTCCGTACGGCGATGAACCTGATCCACCTGTACGCGGTGGTCTCGGAGCCGTTCATCCCGGCCACGTCGGCCGCCATGCGCCAGGCCTTCTCCCTCGCCGACGACACCGCGTCCTGGGTCACCCAGGACGAGGCGAAGGCCCTGACCGCGGTGCCGGCCGGTACGCCCTTCACCGTCCCGCCGGTGCTGTTCGCCAAGCTCACGGACGAGGACCTGGAAACGTACAAGGAGCGCTTCGGCGGCGTCACCGCCGAGTAACAGGTGCGGCCGGCACCTATCGGTGATCGCCCCCCGCAGGCTATACATTGCGAAGATCATGTGAAGCCAGTGACTTACTGGGACATGACTGACTTCTGAGCCACATGTGGGGGCACATCCATGGCACTTTTCGGCAACGCAAGCACCGTAGACCCGGGCAAGGCCGCGCAGGACTTCGCTCGGCTGCTCGGTCAGGGGGAGCAGGTGCAGGCCGCGTACCAGCTGGTGCGTGACGTCATCATGTTCACCGACCGTCGACTGATCCTGGTCGACAAGCAGGGCATAACGGGCAAGAAGGTCGAGTACCACTCCGTTCCGTACCGCAGCATCACCCACTTCGCGGTGGAGACCGCCGGCACCTTCGACCTGGACGCCGAGCTGAAGCTCTGGATCTCGGGCACCCAGATGCCGATCACCAAGACCTTCACCAAGGGCGTGGACATCTACGAGGTGCAGGCGATCCTGACGCAGTACGTCGCGCGGTAGTCGCCAGGGTCACTTCGGCGGGCGGCGACAACTCCTTCACTATTCAGTTACCTCAGGGACCACGGCGTCGCGGGCAGCAACATCGACATCATGGGCTGCCCGTCGATGTTCCTGTACGGCGACACCTTCCCGGCGATCCGCGCCACGGAGATCACCGCCGACTCGCGCATCGCCATCAACATGTCGCCGAACGCCCGCCCGTCGGCCCCATATCCGGCATCGCCAAGTACGGCCACGCGCGCTACCCGAACTTCACCTACTACGCGCAGAACACGGTGGACGCGGAGCTGCTGTTGTGGGGCCACACACGCCCGAGTCCGGCGCCCAGGCCCCCTTCCCGAAGCTGCTGACCCACGACCTGCTGCGCGAGAACAAGGTGCGCATGCCGCTGGACCCGGCGACCTGGATCGACGAGCTGCGCGGCTACGACTTCGCGTACGGCACCCGGATCCACGGCAATATCGCCGCCCTGCTGGCCGGTACGCCCGCCGTCGTCCTCACCCACGACTCGCGCACCCTGGAGCTGTGCCGGTACTTCGACATCCCGCACCGCCAGCTCTCCGGGCTGCCCGCCGACACCGACCCGCGTGACCTGTACGAGGCCGCGGACTTCTCGGCCATGATCAAGGGCCACGGCGAGCGGTTCGAGCGCATCACCGCGTTCCTCACCCGCAACGGCCTGGACAACGCCTACCAGCACGGCGACGGCGGTGCCGCCTTCGAGGCCCGCGTCGCGTCCCTGGACCTGCCCGCCTCGATGCAGGTCTGGGACGGCACGCAGGACGGGCAGATGCGCTACCGGATCAGCCGGCTGCGCGAGCGGATCACCGTCTCCGAGACCAGGGTCACGGCGGTCACCAAGAAGAACGACGAACTGCGGGTCAAGCTGGCCGCCGCCGAGAAGCGCGCGACCGCGACGGCCGAGCAGCTCGCCGCCGCCGTCAAGCAGATCGAGGCCGCGCGCAAGCAGCTCGCCGCCGTCGAACGCCACGTGGTGGGCATCGAGAAGCGGGTCCTGGTCCGCCTCGGCCCGGCCCTGCGCCGCCGCAGCCGCGAGCTCTCCGGATCGTGACAAGGGCTGAGCCTCACGCGGTGATCAACCACAGGTAGCATCCGGCCACTTGTGCCCGGGGCGAGCGAGAAGGAGGACGCGTTCGGCGGTGGCCCGGCCGTCACGGACCTCAACCGGGTTGGGCCTCGCGGACGTCGTGGTCGGCGCAACTGCTCGGCGGCGACGGGCTGCTCTGGATCATCTGACAGACACGGGCCCCTACAGATGCCCCGGGCACATCGGGCATCCAGGAGTGTCACGTCGCATTCCGCACCTAGACTTCTACAACCGCTGGTAAGGCAGTATCGGTGAGGTCTGGGGGCATGCGGTCGATGGTCAAGCAGGTGGAGATTCCGGACACGACGAGTCACCCGGCACCTGCTCCAGGTCAGCGGGTCACCGTACGCAATCGTCCGTGGGCGGTGACCGACGTCCTGCGTTCGACCGCCACCAGTGACGATCCTGCACGCACCGCGGAAGCGGCTCCCAGCCACCTCGTCACGCTGTCCTCTCTTGAGAGCGACGGCCGGGACGAGGAACTGCGGGTGGTGTGGGAGCTGGAGCAGTCGACCGACGTCCACGATCGGTACGAGCTGCCCTCGCCCCGTGACGGCTTCGACGAGCCGGGCCGTCTGGACGCCTTCCTGGACGCCGTGCGCTGGGGCGCCATCGCCTCCGCCGACAAAACGGCCCTCCAGGCCCCGTTCCGTTCCGGCGTCGAGATCCAGGACTACCAGCTGGACCCCGTGGTCCGCGCCCTGTCCATGCCGCGTACGAACCTGCTGATCGCGGACGACGTCGGCCTGGGCAAGACGGTCGAGGCCGGTCTGGTGATGCAGGAGCTGATGCTGCGCCACCGCGCCCGCTCCATGCTGATCGTCTGCCCCGCCGGACTGACGCTCCAGTGGCGGGACGAGATGCGGGACAAGTTCGGCCTGGACTTCCGGATCGTCAACACCCGGATGCTGCGTGACCTGCGCCGCTCGGCCGGGCTCTACGCCAACCCGTGGACCCACCACCCGCGCCTCATCGTCTCGATCGACTGGCTGAAGCGCGAGCGTCCGCTGCGGATGCTGCGGGAGCTGCTGCCGCCCGTGCCCGACTATCCGCGCGCCTTCGATCTGCTGGTGGTGGACGAGGTCCACACCTGTGCACCGTCCGGCACCGGGAAGTACGCGGTGGACTCGCAGCGCACGCGAGCGGTGAAGCTGCTCGCGCCCCACTGCGAGCACCGCCTCTTCCTCTCCGCGACGCCGCACAACGGCTACCTGGAGTCCTTCACCGCGCTCCTGGAACTCCTCGACGACCACCGGTTCGCCCGGGGCATCAAGCCGTCCGACGAGCAGTTGCGCCGGGTGATGGTGCGCCGTATGAAGTCGGACCTCCCTCCGCTGTGGAACGGCAAGCCGCGCTTCCCCCGGCGGGTGCCGCACGCACTGGAGGTCGAGTACAGCGACGCGATGCGCGAGGCGTACGCCAAGCTGACGGAGTACGCGCGCTCGCGCCGGGACGGGCAGGGCGGCGGGAAGGCGGGCCGGACCGCCTCCGACTTCGTGACGACCCTGCTGAAGAAGCGCTTCCTGTCGTCGCCGAAGGCGTTCGCGGAGACGATCAACACCCACCTCAAGACGATGACGGCCCGGCATGCCGGGCCGGAGGAGGAGCCTGCCCCGAGCGTCCGGGTACTGCGGCCCCTGATCGACGGGATCGAGGAGGCCGAGGAGGACGACGAGCAGGAGCAGGCCGAGGCGGCGACGCGCGCCTTCACCGCCGCCCGCCAGGCCATGCGTCCGCTCTCCGAGCACGAGCACACACTCCTCAGGGAACTGGACGCGTGGGCGGTCGACGCCGGGAAACGGCCGGACGCCAAGTTCGCCCGCTTCCGGGAGTGGCTGGACGGGATCGTCTGCCCGGACGGCCCGCTCGGGGAGTGGGAGCGGGAGCGGGTCATCGTCTTCACCGAGTACCGCGACACCCAGCGCTGGCTGTACGGGCAGCTGATCGCCGCCGGGTACCCGGCCGAGCGCATCGCCCAGCTCTACGGCGGCCAGGACCAGGAGGAGCGCGAGCGCGTCAAGCAGGTCTTCCAGGAAAGCCCCGACCTGTCCCCCGTCCGCATCCTGCTCGGCACCGACGCGGCCAGCGAGGGCATCAACCTCCAGGCGCACTGCCACCGGGTGCTGCACTGGGAGATCCCCTGGAACCCCAACCGCCTCGAACAGCGCAACGGCCGAGTGGACCGGCACGGGCAGAAGGCCGACCAGGTGGACGTGTTCCACTTCGTGCCGCAGGGCTGGCAGGGCTTCGACCCGGCGCACGACCACCAGACGGACTCGGGCTACGAGGACGGCGCCCTGGAGGACGAGCTGCACTTCCTCGCCGTGGCCGCCCGCAAGACCGAGCGCATCCGCGAGGACCTGGGCAGCGCGGGCGAGGTGATCGCCGCGCAGGTCGAGCAGAAGATGCTGGGCCGGCGTTCGAACTGGACCACCGCCGACGCCGAGATCACCAAGCGGTCCGGCAAGGCCGTCCTGCAGGTCGAGCGCGACCTCGCCCGCGACCTGGAGCGCCTGGTGGGTGCCCTGACGGACAGCCGCCACCAGCTCCACCTGCACCCGGAGACCGTCGAGCGGGTCGTCCGTACGGGCCTGCTGCTGGCCCACCGCAAGGACCTCACCGAGGTCCCCGACCCCAAGCCGGGCAAGGCGGCCCGCTGCTTCCGCCTGCCGGAGCTGCCCGGTGCCTGGGCGCGCGCCCGCAACGACGGCCTGCGCCACCCGCTCACCGGCAAGGAACGCCCGGTCGTCTTCGACGAGGCGGAGGCCCGCGACCGCACGGACGTGGTCCACATGCATCTGGGGCACCGGCTGGTGCAGATGTGCCTGCGGCTGTTGCGCGCCGAGCTGTGGTCGAGCGGGGCGGGGGCACACCTGTCCCGGGTGACGGCCCGGGTGGTGCCGGACGGTGCGCTGCGGCAGCCGGCAGTGGTGGCGTACGGCCGGGTGGTCATCACCGGCAGCGGCGGGACGCGGCTGCACGAGGAGGTGATCACGGCGGGCGGGCTGATCGAGGGGGGCAAGTTCGTCGCGGCGAAGATGGAGGACGTCGACGGATGGCTGGCCGAGGCGACGGACGAACTGCCCGCTGAGCCCGTACGGACGGAACTGACCGACCTCTGGCCCCAGCTGGAGGAGCGTCTCGCCCGCGCCCTGAACACCCGCGCCAACCGGCGCTTCCGCTCCCTCCAGACCGTCCTCGCCGAACGCTGTGAGGAGGAGGTCGAGGGCATGCGTGCGATCCTGGAGGACCTCGGCCGCTCGATCCAGGACCGGCTCGACGACACCGGACACTGGCAGCAGGAGTCGCTCTTCGACGTCGACGACGAGCGCCGCCAGCTGCGCGCGGACCGGGAGGCGTTGCTGGAGCGCCTCCGGCGACTCCCGGAGGTGACGGAGACGGAGACGGCCGCGCTGCGCCGCCGCTGGTCCGACCCGTCCGACCGCTGGTTCCCGGTCGCCGTGACGTTCCTCGTCCCCCGTTCCCTCTCCGCCACCGCCCACCAGGAGCACCGCTGATGCCGACCGCCGCCCGCGCTTCGAGGAAGGTTCCGCCGAAGGGCTCGGTCCCCACCCCCGCCGAGCAGCACGAGGACTGGCTGCGGCTGCTGCGCCCCGATGGCCCGTTCGTGTCGCTGCCGGTGCTGGTCGGTGCGTTCCAGCAGGGCCTGGACACGATCCCGCCGGAGACATGGGAGAGGCTGCGGCAGGCATGGGCGGAAGTCCAGGAGGACCCCGCGCTGCTGCGGCCCGCGTGGGAGAAGTTCGTCCTGACCGAGCTGCTCGGCTGGCGGGCACCCGGCCTGCGCGAGGGCGCGGCGATCCCCGAGCTGCTGCACGCCGGCGCGAACACGCCCGACGCGGTCCTTGTCGGCCCCGGCCGCTCCGGCGGCCTGGCCCCGCGCGCCCTGTTCTTCCGTACGGACGACTGGGAGGGCCCCCTCAACCGCCCGCGCGGCGAACAGCCGGGTCTCGCGGACCGAGCGGCAGGGCTGTGCCGGGCCCGAGAGGTCCCCTTGGCTCTTCTCACGAACGGCCGCGAGTGGGCCCTGGTCCACGCCCGCCCGAAGGAGGCGACGACGGTCGCCGTCTTCGACGCGGACCTGTGGACCGAGGAGCCGATCCTCGCCCGTGCCTTCGCCAGCCTGCTCACCGCGAGCCGGGTGATCCGCCCGCCCCTGGACGCGGAGGGCAAGCCGACCGACTCGACGGCGGGCCTGTTCGCCCGCACCGCCGACGCCCAGGCCGATGTCACCGACACGCTGGGCCGCCAGGTCCGGGAGGCGGTGTCGCTGCTGGTCGCGGAACTGTCGCGGCTGGACAGGGAGTCGGGGGGCGAGCTGCTCCGTGACGTCCCCGCCAAGCAGGTCTACGAGGGCGCGCTCACGGTCATGATGCGCCTGGTCTTCCTCCTGTACGCGGAGGAGCAGCGCCTGCTGCCCGCCGGCGAGGAGCTGTACAGCAAGTCGTACGCCGTCGGTCCCCTGCACGACCAGCTGGCGAAGGCGCAGAGCCTGCACGGCGACGAGCTGGGCGACCGGGTGGAGGCGACCTGGCCGCGCCTGCTGGCGGTGTTCGCGGCGATCCACGGCGGCAGCACGCACGACCAGCTGTGGATCCCTCCGTACGGCGGCTCGCTCTTCGACCCGTCCCGCTTCCCCTGGCTCGTCCCGGCCAGGGTGACGGACCGGGTGGTGTACGAGATCCTCGACGCGCTGCTGACCCTGCGCGCCCGCAAGGGCTTCAAGGGAAAGGAGCGCCTGTCGTACAAGGGCCTGGACGTCGAGCAGATCGGCCATGTCTACGAGGGTCTGCTGGAGTACGGCTGCCACTGGGCTCAGGAGCCGCACGTCGGGGTGTCCTTCGGGCGGGACAAGAAGTACGAGGCGGTGCTGCCGCTGGCTCGGCTGGAGGAGTGGGCAGCGGCTGGCACCCTGGCCGAGCAGGTGGCGGAGGCGGCGGGCACGAAGCCGGCCACGGTGACGGCGGCGCAGGCGAAGTCCTCCGGTGCGGCGACGGTCGAGCTGGAGACGGCGTGCGGCAATGACGTGGCTCTGGTGGAGCGGGCGGCTGTTTTCGCCGGGTTGTACGGCACTGACCTGCGCGGCGAGCCGAAGGTGTGGCCGGCGGGGTCGGTCATCGTCGTCCGGTCGGGGAATCGGCGGGACACGGGCACGCACTACACGCCGAAGAAGCTGGCGGAGGAGGTCGTGGAGCACACGCTGGCTCCGCTGTGCTTCGCGCCGGGTCCGGCGGAGGGTGCGGAGCCGGGGGTGTGGCGGCCGAAGAAGGCCGAGGAGCTGCTGAAGCTGCGGGTACTGGACCCGGCCATGGGGTCAGGGGCGTTCTTGGTGTCGGCGTGCCGGTACCTGTCGGATCGGGTGGTGGAGGCGTGGCTCCGGGAGGACGAGCTTCCGCCGGAGATCGCGCGGGATGTGGACCGCGACGACCATGAGCAACTGCACCAGATCGCACGGCGGTTGGTGGCCGACCAGTGCCTGTACGGGGTCGACCGCGACCCCATGGCGGTGGAGCTGGCCAAGCTGTCGCTGTGGTTGGTGACCCTGGCGAAGGGGCGGCCGTTCTCGTTCCTGGACCATGCGTTGCGGAGCGGGGATTCGCTGGTCGGGGTCATCGACGTACGGCAGGTCCGGCAGTTCCATCTGGACTGGCAGGACCGGCAGTTGAGCGAGGAAGTCGCTCGGGCGCTGGAGGGTACGGAGTCGCTGTTGTCGCGGGCGGCCGAATTGCGGCGGCAGATCGAGTCGACTGCGGTCACGGATATCCGGGTCGTCCGGGAGAAGGCGGATCTGCTTGCGAAGGCGGAGGCGCTGAGCGGGAAGCTGCGGCTGGCTGCGGACGCGGTGGTGGGAGCTGCGCTGGCCGCGGAGGGCATCTCTGATGAGGAGGCGTCCGAGATCTCCGGTGAGGAGAACGTGGGCGGGGCTCGGGGGGCTGCGCGGTTCCGGGACGCCAAGGAGGATGCGAAGAGCCGGGCTTATCGGTACCGGCTGGAGGCTGTGGCGGGGCTGGTGGCTACGGCGCTTGGGGAGGGTGACGAGGCTGAGGAGGCGCGGGTTCGGGCTCGGGGGATTGTGGATGGGTGGTTGAAGGGGCCTCGGGCTGAGGCGGTTCGGCCGTTGCATTGGCCGTTGGAGTTTCCTGAGGTTATGGGGGTGGGGGGTTCCAGGGGGTTTGATGTGGTGGTAGGGAATCCGCCGTTCATTGGTGGACAGAAGCTCACGGGGGCATTGGGGCAGGACTATCGGGAGTACCTGGTCAATCGGATTGGTGGAGGAAAGCGGGGTAGCGCGGACCTGTGCTCGTACTTCCTGCTGCGAAACCTTGCGCTGGCGCCGGGGCGGCGCACGGGCATCATCGCCACGAACACAATCGCTCAGGGCGACACGCGTGAGGTGGGGCTCGATCAGGCGACGGCGGGTGACTGGACGGTCTATCGGGCGGTGAAGTCACAGCCGTGGTCGGGGACGGCGGCAGTTGTTGTGTCGCTGTTGTGGCTGACGGGGAAGTTCGGGACGAGCGAGGCGCCAGTGTTGGACGGCAAGGAGGTACGAGGGATTACGCCCGGGTTGGATCCCGCGTCTCGCGTTGCAGGGACGCCGTATCGCTTGGTAGCCAATGAAGCGCAGTCGTTCCAGGGGTCGAACGTTCTGGGCAAGGGGTTCGTGCTGTTGCCTGAGCAGGCGCAGGCGCTCATTGGAAAGGACCCGAAGAACGCGGAAGTGGTGTTCCCGTATCTCAACGGAGAGGACCTGAACCAGCGACCAGGTGCTACAGCGAGCAGGTGGGTAATAAACTTCCACGACTGGTCACAGGAAAAGGCTGCGGAGTACACGGATGTGTTCGCAGTTGTGGAGCGGGAAGTAAAGCCGGTTCGGCTGCAAGTCACGCATAGCAAGCACGCACGTGAACACTGGTGGCAGTACGAGCGGAGCCGTCTGGAGCTGTACTCGGCGATCGCAGGTCTGGAACGCGCGATTGTGATCGTCCGCCACAGCAACTCGCTGGCGCCCAGCCGGTTGCCGACTGACCAGGTCTTCTCAGATGCGGTTGTAGTCGTTGCAGCAGCCTCATCTGCGCAGCTTGCTCTGCTGTCGAGCGGATTCCACGTCGCCTGGGCCTGGCAATGGGGCTCCAGTCTCAAGGGCGACCTTCGCTACAACCCATCCGACGTCTATGAGACTTTCCCCCGCGCCGACGAAAGCCCGCGCCTCCACTCGGCGGGCGGGATCCTGGAAACAGCACAGCGCGCCGCCATGTCTGTACGGGACATCGGGCTCACCCCCGTTTACAAGCTTGTCCACACCAAGTCCGAAGCTGCCCCAGATATCGAATCCATTCGGCAAGCGCATATTGAGGTGGACCATGCCGTCGCTGAGGCATACCGCTGGACCGACCTCGACCTGAAGCACGGCTTCCACATCACACCGCAGGGCGAACGCTTCACCATCGCCCCAGACGTCCAGACCGAGATCCTGGACCGTCTCCTTGAGCTGAACCACGCCCGCTACCAGGAAGAGATGGAGAAGGGCCTGCACACGCCGGAGGCCAAGCGGCGTCGCGCTGCCGCTCGCAAGGCCAAGGCGAAGGCTCGGGCCGCCGCGCGCACCCCCAAGACCGCCCCGGAGAACTTCGACGACGGCACGCTCTTCCCTGAGCCGGACGGCCTGTTCTGAGCGGTACAACAACGCGCCCCGCGCCCGCTCACAACCAGGCTCGGGGCGCGTGAAGTTGAGAGGTCAGCTCCCCGACGCGTACGCCACGAAGTTCGCCCAGGCCTCCGGCGCAAGCGCGAGGCGGGGGCTGGTGTCGCGGTACTTGGAGTCACGGACATGGATGGTGCCGGGAGCGTGGGCGACCTCTACACAGGAGTTGCCGTCGTTGCCGCCGCTGTAACTGCTCGTGAACCACGCCAGCTCGGAGGTGTGCCCAGCAGTGGCCTTGCGGATCATGTTTCTCCCAGCAGTTGCTCGATGAGGGCCAGGGTCTCCCGGGGTGAGAGTGCCTGAGCCCGGATGGTGCCATACCTCAGTTCGAGGATGCGCAGGTGCTTGGGATCATGGACCGGCCGACCGTTGAACGCACCGTCAGAGCGGCCCACCGCCGTACCGTCCGTGAACTTCAGCAGTTCGATACGCCCGTCCAGTCCTGAGTGGGTGTCACAGTTCATCGGCATCACCTGGAGCACGACGTTGTGCAACCGCCCCACCTCCAGGAGCCGTTCGAGCTGGTGACGCCACACAATTGTGCCCCCGATGGGCCGGCGCAGCACGCCCTCTTCCAGGACGAAACTGAGCGCGGGTGCCGGGTCGCGCTCGAATACTGATTGCCGAGCCACACGAGCCGCCACCATGCGCTCCACGTCCTCCGGTGAGTACGGCGGCTGCGCCGCCCCGATGACGGATCGGGCATGGTCCGGCGTCTGCAGGAGCCCAGCAATGATGTTGCACTCGTACATCCCGATCTCGACCGCCTTGGCCTCCATGTCCGCCAAGGCCCGCACCTTCTTCGGATACCGAACCTTCTCCACGTCCTCCTTCATCGCGGAGATCAGCCCACCCGCCCCCAACACCCTGTCGGCGTCGTCCAGATACTCAGGCCGTGGAATCCGCTTCCCGCCCTCGATCTTGTACACCATGTCCTCGCCGTACCCGAGCCGCTTCCCGAACTCGCCGGCCCGCATCCCCACGGCCTCCCGCCGCAGCCTCAACTGCCGCCCCACGGTGGCGACTACAGCCACACCCCACTCGTCGTCGGGATCAACCTCCCACCCCGGCTCATCCGCCTCGGTCCTGAGCCGCCCCGCCTCCGTGTCCACCGACATGTCCCGCGCCGCCCCTCCGTCGTACCGCCTCGTACCCGCCACGCCCATACCCGCCCGCACTGCCCCGACAAGCCCGGACACCACCGGACAACGACCGGACAGTCACCGTACGCAACTGCGACGTCACTCCTCACGGTAAGCAGATACGGCCACGCTGAGTGACGTGATTCAGAAACTCGCCCAGCCAACAGAACAGCCCGCCCAACCCGAGGGCCACATCCGCAACTTCCGCGTCCTGCTGTCCCCCACACCCCGCGGCGCCCGTCTCGCGCGCCTGCTCGCTATGGAGGAACTGCGCACTTGGGGACTCCCGTTGGACCCGGCGGCGAACATCGTCGCCGAGCTGGCGAACAACGCGGCCACCCACGGTCGCGTCCCCGGCCGGAACTTCCAGCTCCTGCTCTACGTGGTCGGCAACACCCTCCGCATCGAGGTCACCGACACACTCGGTGACTGGCTACCCCACCCGCAGCACACCACCGGGGACGCCGACGAAGCCGGCCGCGGCCTGATCCTCGTGACCGCGCTGGCCGACCGTTGGGGAGTGACCCGGGGCCTGCCACCCCGCAAGACGGTCTGGGCCGAAGTCGAACTCGCCGCCCCAGCACCGGAGTCACCGAAGCCTGACGCCCCACGCTCCGGTCCGACCTGCGCCCCCTATGCACCACCCACTGGGGACAAAGAACCCCACCAAGCCCCACCCCTCCCTCCCGCCGGGCAAACTCACTCCCGCGAGTGAATATGCCCAACTCAGCTGGATTTGGGACCGGTTGCCTGCCCTACGCTCGGCGCGAGCAACACCACACAACCCCAGACATGCGACGGCCCCCGCCGGGACGGCAATCCCAGGGCGAGGGCCTGACCACCGAGGAAAGCCGCTCCCCGATGGACTCCGAAAACCCTAGCGCGCCCTCGCGCGTCCAGTCCCGTATCCCGGGCAAAAACCACCCCCACGCGCGCCCGAACTCCGGCGTGGTCCACGACAACGTCCGCCTCACCGAGAACTTCACGGTGATCGGCAACGACCTCACCCAGCACAAGGAGCTGTCGCTGCTCGCGATCGGGCTGGGCTGCTACATCCAGTCGGTGCGACCGGGCACGGCGATCGACATCAAGACCCTCGCAGCCCGCTTCCCGGAGGGCCCCACCCGCATCGCCGCAGCCCTGCGCGAACTCGAAACCCACGGCTACCTGCGCCGGACCCGCTTACGGGCCCCCACGGGCCGGATCGTCACCCGCACGGTCTCCTGCAACAGGCCAGGCCACCGCACGACCACACCCGGCACCACCACCAGGCCCGCCCGACGCCCGGCCCCGGACAAGCCACCGCCCCGCAAACGGCGCCTCCCCGCCGTACCCCAGCCCTCGTACACCTCCCCCGCCCTCCTCCAGACGGCCGTCGACGTCCTCGCCGGCCTCCGCCGCCACGACCCCCGCCTCCTCCTCTCGGCCACCGACGCCGACCACCTGGCCCCGGGCGTCGCCGCCTGGCTGGAACGCGACTTCACCCCCACCGCCGTACGGCACGCCCTGACCGAGAACCTGCCGAATGAACCCCTGATCCGCCCGGCCGCCTTCCTCGCCCACCGCCTGGCCGCCCAGCTCCCGCCCCCGCCCCCGTTCCGGCCCCCAGCGCCACCGGCCCCGGAACCCAGACACCCCTTCCAGATCTGCGACGGCTGCGACCGCGCCTTCCGTGCTCCCGCCCCCGGCCGCTGCCGCGATTGCCGCGAACTCCGGCAACCGGCATCTACGGCGGCTTGACCCACCCCAGGAATCCATATGGTCAACTCGCCCCACGAGGCGATGCACCGCATCTTCCAGCAGTATCCGGACCTCTTCTCCGGGGTGTCCGAGGTACTCGGCATCGACTTCCCCCCGCCCACTTCAATCACCGTGCTGCCCAACGACCTCACCGAGACCAGCCCCGTCGAACGCCGCGTGGACACCCTCCTGCGGCTGGACACGGAGTACGCCGAGCCGCTGCTCCTGGCGGTCGAGGCCCAGGGGAAGAAGGACCCGGACAAGCCCGCCAGCTGGGCCTACTACGCCTCGTACCTGCTCACCAAGTACCGGCTGCAGCCGTTGCTGCTGGTCGTCTGCCAGGACCGCGCCACGGCGCAATGGGCCGCGCGTGAGGTCAGCTTCGGCCCTCGCCAGTGGCCCCTGCTGACCCTGCGGCCGCTGGTCGCGGGACCGCACAACATGCCGGTGCTCACCGACCCGGCCGAGGTCCGCAAGGATCTCGCCCTCGCCACGCTGTCCGCGATCACTCACGCCAAGCATCCGGACGCCGGGGTCATACTCAAGTCAATGACGACCGTTCTGCGGGACACACCGCAGGGTGTCGCCAACCCGATCATCGAACTCATCTCACAGGGCCTGGGCAAGTACCCAGCCGCACGACAGTGGAGGAAACTGGTGGCCGTGGACCTCTCCTTTTACAAGTCACCCCTCTCCGAGGAAATCCGAGACGAGGGCCGGGCCCAGGGCGAGGCGCGCCGCGCCGCCGAGGACGTCCTGGACATCCTCGACGTGCGCGGCATCGACGTCCCCGAAGCGGTCCGGGAACGCATCACCGGCTGTGGCGACCCCGAGATCCTGCGCCACTGGCTGCGGCGGGCCGTCACAGCCCCGTCGGCCGAAGACATCTTCACGGACCAGTAGCCCAGGGTGAACGGCGAGAGCTGGCGGGAGCGCAGGCGCGCTTCTGAGGGACGACCCGGCCGCTGCCGAGAGGGCCGCACGTCTTCTCACCGAGCTGGGCACAGAGGAGCGCGACGAAGCGGAGATCGAAGCCGCACACACGGCGGTCTTCCTCGCCGCTGCACGCGAGTACGCCGGTCAGGGGCATGAGTTGATCCCCCGCCCCGAGCACACTCCCGACGCCCTGCGAGCGGCTCTCGCCGTCGTGGCCCCGGACCGGCTGGAGGAGATGCAGGCCACGAAGGACGAGGCCTTCGCCAAGGCCGTCGAGTGGCAGTCCCTGAGCCCTGTGCGGAGCTGGGTGCTCCGCTGGGCCAGGGACATCGAGATCGCCCGCCGTCCCGACCTGTCGTCCCGCTCGGAGCGTGCGCGGAGCATGTTGGAGAGCGAGGTTCCGGTCACGGCTCAGGAGGCGCTGCGGGAGCTGACCGCCGTACTCGACGAAGCCCTGAAGGCAGTGCGCGGTTGAGCTGCCGCTACTCCGGCCGCACCACGAACTCTGTCACTCCCCGCATCCGCACACCCGTTCCGCGCGGCTCCAGATCGCCTCTCACCGTCACCTCCCAACCGTGACGACCTGCCTCGGTGGCCCTGTCGACGTCCTCTGCCCGCAGCTCCACCCGGACACTGCGATGCCGCTGGGGATCCTCGCGGAGGAGGGAACCGTAGACCGTCGCCTCACGAGGGCTGACATCCCAGTGCAACTTGGTCACCACACCATGGAGCATCGCCGCCTCCTCCCGGCCCAGCCGCTCCCGCAGATCCTTCGCCACAGCCTCCAGCGCGCGCGTATGCGGTCGTTTGATCGCGACCGGAGGTGACGGCTGCTCCATCGGCCTCTCGGACGACCACGCGAAGGACAGCGAGAAGGTGCGGCGCTCCTCGCCCGCGATCTTCACCAGGGCCTCGCAGAGGTTCGCCGACAGGCCGGCGTCCGCCATGTGCTCGACGTGGGGCACCGAGTCCCCGGCCAGTGTGCTGTCCGCCGCCGCACGCGCACATGTGACGCCTGCGTAGAGCATCCGGGAGACCTTGCGGGCGAAGGGCTCGGAGGGCTGCGTCTCGCCGAAGAGGGACCCCTGGCCCCTCCGGTCGTGTCCGCCGTACGGTCCCTCCGGCAGCGGGGTGTGCGCCGCGATCACGTAACTGCCGACGCGGGTCTGGTCCAGCCGTACCGCCGCCACATGGTCCTTCACCTGCTGCGGTTTCTGCGCGGGCTGTACCGGCTGCCCGCCCAGCGCCGAAGACGCCGCCGCCGTGTGCAGGTCCTTCAGGCCGGTCAGTGCCGAGACCAGGTCCAGGAGGGGGGCCGTACCGGAAGGGCCGGGCGGTACCAGGCGGAGGAACTGCCAGTCCACCGGTGGCAGCCGCATCTCCCGCAGAATGTCGCCCGCGGGCCGCGCCTCGACCACGGCCAGGGTCTCCAGGATGTCGGCGACCCGCCCCGCGTAGTCCCGGCGGCGCTGCACCGGCACCAGGAGCTCGTACGGTGGGCCCGGCTCGTCCTGCGGCCGCCACTCCCACAGCTCGGCACCGGACAGGTCGCGCTCCGCACTCCATCCCTTGCCGCTCAGATAACGCCGTACGACTCCGGGGGCGAGGGTCGCGGCCTGCTCGAACTCGGCATCCGTGATCGCGGTCATGACGCTCCCACCAGCTCCCGGTAGTCCTCGGCGAACAGCTCGTGCAAGGAGTCGGCGGTCAGCAGATTGGCACGCGGGATGTAAACCGTGCGAGTGCTGTCCGTCTTCGACTTGTTCTCCGGCGGAGGGAGCGGTTCCTGGTCGTGCAGGCACAGCCAGTACGCGGCGTTTCTCAGGCGCAGACGGTACTCGGTGGCGTGCGACCAGGTGGAGGCGTCGGGCGGGGCCAGGACGAGGAACAGAAAGCGCGGCATCTCGTAATCCGGACCGGCCAGTTGGTTGTAGTTCTTCACCTTGAGCTTGTAGTGGAGGTAGTCGCCGTGGAAGTCCGGCGACGACGTGCACTTGACCTGTGCCTCAATGGCCGGAAACCTGCGGTCCCTCTGCGTCCCGCATAGCCCAACTGCCAGTCCACGCCGACCCGGTCACGCTCTTTGCGCGTCACGTCGAGGTTGGCCGCCGTGGCCAGCATGCGGATGAACTCCTCGCCGTACGCGCCACGGTGGCCGTTGTCCCCGAACCCCATCGAGCCGGTTGCCCATGCCGGCGGTTCAGGGCCGTTCGGCGGGGCGCCGTTCGGGGCGAACAGGCGCTTCAGAAGGCTGTCCGACGACTGGTGGGGGATGCCGCCGGTCCCGTTGTCTGTCATATGCCCCCGCTCACCCTCGAAACCTCCCCCGTGCGCGTGTCGTACCCCTCGGGCAACGCACCGTAACGAAGGTCACACCGGCGGCCAAGAACCTTGATCGGAATCAGGCCGGTTCCGTACGCAAGTCCGTGCCCGTTGTCAGTGCGCCGACCTACGCTGGCCACGTGACCCAGCAGCCTCTCGCCAGTCCAGGTTCCGAGCCGGACCCCGCCTCCGGTGAAGCGGTGCTGTCCGCGCCCACTCCGCAGTACTTGCGCGACAAACTCGCCGAGCTCGTCGTACGCGATCTCCTGGGCCCCACCGGGGACGCACCCGAGGAACTGGCGGGCAACCCCCTTGACCACTACATCATCGGGCGGCTGGCCCCTGGTGGTGTGCGGGACGAGGACGGCGCTCCCCTGCGGACCGTCGGCAAGATGGTCGCACCCGAGACGCTCGACGAGCCGGGCATGGCACCGGAGCAGGAGCCCGAGGCTGGGGACCCCGAGCCTTCCGCGCCCGCCATGCCGAGTCTTCACCCGTCGACACTGGGGCTGACGCTGCGGGTGGAGCGGCAGGTCCAGGAGCTGACCGTCGACTGCGCCTGGGGGCGGTACGAGCGCGGGGACTCGGAGATCGAGGGGAACCCGAAGCGCGTGTGGCATCGGGTTCCCTGCTCTGGCACGGTCACCGTGAAGCTGGTGGAGGGGAAGCTGGCCGCACAGCCCGTGCATGCCCGCGACTTCCTGAACATCGTCGTGCGCGGGCGGGCCCGGCTGCACGAGGGGTCGTGGCTGGTGTCCCTCTTCCTCGTCAACGGGCAGGAGAACAGGCCAGGTTCGACCCACTGGATGTTCCAGGCCTCGATGACCGTGTCGGGAGCTCCGGGCTCGGCGCCCTTCCTGCCGCGCCGCTCCATCGAGCGGCCTGGCAGCGACCAGGACGAGCGGCGCTCGCTCGCCATGACCTACCGCTTCCATCCGGAGTTCGCCGTGGGGCATGGCACCGGGGTGCACGCCGAGAGCGATCCCGCCGAACCCAGGCGCGCCATGCGCATCACCACCACGGCCACCCCCTCGTACGAGATCCCGCACACGGATGTGCCGGACCCGCGCCGTGACCGGCGTGACGAGGACCTGCCCGAGCTCGCCGAACTCGTGCTGGACATGAGTGAGTTGAGCAAGCTGGAGACCGCTCCGCTGCGGGCCGCACTCCTGCCCCTCGTGGACGGTTACCGCTCCTGGATCGAGCGGCAGAAGCAGTCGGTCGACGACCCTGCCGCCGGGCTCGACGCCTACCGCACGGAAGCCCTGGAGAACATGCGTCTCGCCGGCAAGGCCGCCGATCGCATCCGGGCGGGCATCGATCTGCTGAAGGACGACCCCGACGCCCTCGACGCCTTCCGGTTCGCCAACCGCGCCATGTGGCACCAGCGCGTGCAGACCATCGCCGCGGGCAGCCGACGCCGTACTCCCACCCTGTCGCTGGAAGAAGCGGTCCAAGCGGTCGACCAGCCGGAGAACCGCAGCTGGCGGCCCTTCCAGCTGGCCTTCCTGCTGCTCAATCTGCCGTCGCTCGCCGATCCCGCCCACCCTGAGCGCGCCGACGACGCCAGTGCGCTGGCCGACCTGCTGTGGTTCCCCACCGGTGGCGGCAAGACCGAGGCGTACCTCGGCCTGACCGCGTTCACCCTCGCCATCCGGCGGCGCAAACCCCACCTCGGCGGCCTCGACGCCGAGCACGGCGTCGCCGTGATCATGCGGTACACCCTCCGGCTCCTGACCATCCAGCAGTTCCAGCGTGCCGCCGCGCTGATCTGCGCCTGCGAGGTGATCCGCCGGGAGGAGCCCGCCCGCTGGGGCCGCAACCCGTTCCGCATCGGTCTGTGGGTGGGCGGCAGGGTCACCCCCAACACCACCGACCAGGCCGCCGACTGGGTCAAGGAGCGCAAGAAGGACAAGGGGTACAGCGGTTTCGGCCGGATGGGCTCGCCGCATCAGCTCACCAGTTGTCCATGGTGCGGAGCGAAAATGGAGGCGGGGCGAGACATCGCCGTCGAGACCACGCTGCGCCGGACGTTCATCACCTGCCCCGACGCCTACGAATGCCCCTTCGGGGCCACCGCCTTCGGTCTGCCCGCCGACGAGCAGGGACTGCCGATCCTCGTCGTGGACGAGGAGATCTACCGCTACCCGCCCAGCCTCGTCATCGCCACCGTCGACAAGTTCGCCCAGCTGCCCTGGAAGGGCGAGACCCAGGCGCTGTTCGGGCAGGTCTCCCGCCGGTGCACGCGGCACGGATTCGTCACGCCGTCGGCCGTGGACGCGGAATGGGAGTCCTCCAGCCATCCGGCGAGCAACGGGCACGCTGCCGCCTCCACCGTGGACGTGGTGCGGGTGCGCCCGCCGGACCTGATCGTCCAGGACGAACTGCACCTCATCTCCGGCCCGCTGGGCTCCCTCACGGGCCTGTACGAGACCGCGGTGGACCGGCTCTCCACCTGGAATCCCGAGCCCGACCGGACGGTGCGGCCGAAGGTCATCGCCTCCACGGCCACGGTCCGCCGCGCCGACCGGCAGATCCACGACCTCTTCGCGCGAAAGACAGCGGTCTTCCCGCCGTCGGGGCTGGACGCCGACGACACGTTCTTCGCGCGGCGCCGCGCCCCCGAGGAGACTCCGGGCCGTCGGTACGTGGGCATCTGCGCGCAGGGGGTGCGCACCAAGTCCGTGGCGATCAGGGTGTTCGTCGCCCAGCTCGCCGCGGCCCAGCACCTCTACGAGACCTACGGGGCGAGCGAGCTGACCGACCCGTACATGACGCTCGTCGGCTACTTCAACAGCCTGCGCGACCTGGGCGGCATGCGGCGGCTCGTGGAGGACGACGTGTCGGCGAGGCTGATCCGGGCGGACCGCCGAGGGCTCGCCGCCCGGCGCATCGGTGAACCGGCCGAGCTGACCAGCCGGATGGCCTCAGACGCCATCCCCGACATCCTGGCCAAGCTCGACCTCACCTTCGGTCGTCGGCCCAAAGGCTCGCCCCGCCCCATCGACGTCCTGCTCGCCACCAACATGATCGCCGTCGGTGTCGACGTCTCCCGGCTCGGCGTCATGGTCGTCAACAACCAGCCCAAGTCGACCGCCGAGTACATCCAGGCCACCAGCCGAGTCGGCCGCCGTGCTCCCGGCCTGGTCTTCACCGTGCTCAACTGGGCGCGCCCGCGCGACCTTTCGCACTACGAGACTTTCGAGTCCTTCCACGCCACCATCTACCAGCACGTCGAGGCCCTGTCCGTCACACCGTTCGCGGACCGTGCGGTCGACCGCGGCCTGACCGGCGTTCTCGCGTCCCTGATCCGCAATCTCAAGGCCGACTACAACCCCAACCGCGGTGCCCAGTGGGTGGACCGCCGCGGCGAGGTCGTAAGTCACGCCCTGCGTTCGCTGGAACTGCGCGCCCGGGATGTCCTGGCGGACCGGCACGTCGTCGACGAGGTGCGCACCCGGCTCGACGCCCGCCTCGACTACTGGGAGCAGAAACGCAGGGCACCCGGAGCCGTCCTCGGCTACCGAGCGGCCCGGAGCCAGGGAGACGTCGCCCCGCTGCTCCTGGAGCCGGACAGCGGCCCTTGGAGGCTCATGACCTGCCCGACGTCGCTGCGCGAGGTCGAGCCGCCGATCAGACTCATCTTCACCGGCGCCGCAGGGCACGAACCCGATGACGAACCGCCCTACCTCCCGCGACAGCAGGAGGACGGCGGCGCCCCGGTCACCGACGAAGATCCCTGGGAGAGGACATGAGCAGCCCCACCGGCGCAGCGCTCCGCGTGGGAGAACTGCGCCCCAGCCAGCTCCTGCACACGTACGGCATCGGCGCCGTGACCGACCTGCCCAACCTGTCCACCATGGTCCTGGGCCTCGACGAATGGGACCCGGTCCGTGCGCGCGTCCTGACCGAGGACCGCCTCCTGGCCGCCGTACGCCGCCGCCTCGGCGGCACTGTCACCGCCCTGCGCACCCCACCCCACCTGCCGGAGAACCCCGCCGACCCGTACGGCGACTGGACCAGGACAGGAGTGCCGGTCGGGCTGTTCCCGCGCTGGCTGCGCTGCTCACGCGAGCGGTGCAATCAGCTGGCGCCCGCCTCGAGCGGCCTCTTCCAGCTCCGGCCCAACCTTTACCGGCCGGAGAAGACCAAGTACGTCCACACCAACTGTGGCGGCCCGGGCAAGGGCCAGCCGACCGCTCTGCCCGCCCGGTTCCTGGTCGCCTGCAAGGACGGCCACATGGATGACTTCCCCTGGGTCTACTTCGTCCACGGTGGTGGTGCACCCTGCGAGAACCCGACCCTGAGCCTGACCGAGTCGGGCACCACGGGTGAGGCCGCCAATGTCTTCGTGCGCTGTGTGTGCAAGGCGGTCCGCTCCATGGCGGACGCCATCGGTCAGGCCGGCGAACGGAACCTTCCGGCGTGCCGTGGCCATCACCCGCACCTGGGCACCTTCGCCCCGGCCGGCTGCCCTGAACATGCCCGCACCATGGTGCTGGGCGCCACCAACAGCTGGTTCGCCTCCCAGCTGAAGGTGTTCAGCATCCCGCGAGCCGAGGAGCCGCTCACTCAGGCGGTGAGGGAGCACTGGAGCCTGCTGTCACCGCTGGCCGCCGTACCGGCGGACGCGGCGAAGATGCTGCTGCCCACGCAGGCGTGCTGGGCCGAGCTGGAGCAGTACGGGGCGGACGCGGTCTGGGCCGCCGTCACCAGGGAGGCTCAGGCGGTGTCGGGTCAGCAGAGCGATGAGGACGAGGAGTTCGACCTCATCACGCCCGAATGGCGAGCCTTCACCAACCCCCGCGACCATGCCCTGCCCGACTTCACCACCGTACGAGAGCGGCACGTACCCGACGGAACAAGCGACTGGCTCGACAGTGTCGTCCTGGTCCACCGGCTGCGCGAGGTCTCGGCACTCACCGGCTTCACCCGGATCGAGGCTCCTGAATGGCTGCCGGACGAGGAGGTGCAATCCCGTTCCGGGGCGCCCCTCAGCCGAAGTGACCCCACGTGGGTTCCTTGCGCGGAACTGCGCGGCGAGGGCGTGTTCCTCGCCCTCAAGGAGCAACAGCTCGCCGAGTGGGAACAGCGTGAGGCGGTAGTCGCCCGCGAGCAGACCCTCAAGGACGCACACCGGGACTGGTCCATCGCCCGTGGGGTGGAGCCCCGCTGGCCCGGTATCCGGTACGTCCTCCTGCACACGCTGGCCCACGTGCTGATCCGCCAGTTCGCCCTGGAGTGCGGCTACGGCGCCTCGGGCATAGCGGAACGGATCTACGCCCGCTCCGGCCCGGACCCCATGTCCGGAATCCTGCTGTACACGGCAGCTCCTGACAGCGAGGGAACCCTGGGCGGGCTGGTCTCGCTGGGCCGCGGCAACCGGCTCGGCCCGGCCGTGGCACAGGCCCTGGAGGAAGCCCGGCTGTGCAGCTCCGACCCGATGTGCGCCGAGCACGATCCACGCGTCCACGCCCGGTTGCACGGGGCGGCCTGCCATGCCTGTCTATTCGCGGCAGAAACCTCCTGCGAGCGGGGCAACCACTATCTGGACCGAGCGCTGCTGGTGGAGACACTGGCAGACGACAAGTGCGCGTTCAGGCCATGAATCAGCCGGGGGAGATACCGGGTCGAGAGAGGCTAGGCAGAGGATCACCCGACTCGGCGGGCGTGCCCGGAGCCCGAAGCGCCACTCCGCAGCACCGGCTGCCCGGTCTTCTGGCCGCCCTGTGCGATCGTCTGCCCGAAGACCGCGTTGTCGCCCTGGAGCACGTCCTTGAGCCGGCCGCAGGACCCGACGACGTCCCACTGAGCCGGTTCATCGCAACGCAGTCCGCCGCCGGGCTCGCGCACCAGCTGATGGAGATCACCCGTGTCTGGCGCGCCGAGGCGCCCGGTGTATCCGGAGCGGGCCTCGCACTGGCCCTGGCCACGACCCGCGCCAACACCCGGCCCAGGCCCGCTCAGGTCGTGATCAGCGGACCCTTGAGCGCCTCAGTCCCAGCACGGCTGACGAGCGGAGTCGCCGTGGAGGTGATCCGCTCGGCAACCACATCGCTGTTGATCGCCAGCTTCGCCGCCCACGGCGCTCAGGACGTCGTGGCGGAGATACAACGGGCGGTCGAGCGTGGAGTCCAGGTGGATCTCCTGCTCGAGGAATCCACTCAGGCGTCGGCGGCCTTCACCGCGCTTCCCGAGGAAGTGCGGGTCTGGCATCGCGACGGAGCGGCAGGTGTACTGCACGCCAAGCTGATCGCAGCCGATCGGCACACCGCGTTCCTGGGCAGCGCCAACCTGACCGACAGGGCCCTGTCCGAGAACATCGAACTCGGTGTGCTGCTCCGTGACCCACGCCTCGTGAAACCCCTCGTCGAGCATTTTCACTGGCTGCTGGCCCCAGGGAACGACGTCATGCGCCGTGCGTGAACGATCGGGCGACGGGATGCTCCGAGACACCTGAGACAGCTTCCGGCGGCACCCCGCGCCGAGCGGTGCGCCGCCGGCCGGACCGTCAGGTACCGGTGTTCGTCGCGTCCGGGTCGACGCCCATCGTGATCGACCCGACGACGCCCTTGGCGATGTTTTTCTTGCTGTACTTCAGCTTGAGGAGACCGCCGGTCGTGCCGCTCTGGTCGTAGATGGTGTCCTCGGTGAGCGTGGTGCGCTCGGTCGTCGAGGTCGCGTACGGCTCGACCTCGGCGGAGGCGAGCACGGACTCCTCGTCGAAGAAGAACTGGCCGGTGTGGCAGGTGGTGCCGCCCTCGTAGCCGGCGTCCGTCCACTCGCCGTCCACATGCACCTTGGTGTGGATGTGGACGGTACGGCCCCGGTACCAGCCCGGGAAGATCGTCCTGAAGGTGACCCGGCCCTGCTTGTCGGTCTTCCAGGTGCCGCGCAGATAGCGCTCGTCGTCGGTGGGCTCCTCATGGACCCCGCCGCCTGTGCCGCCGGACGGCGCACCGGACGGGGGCTCGCCCGTCGGCTCACCCGAGGGGGCGTCCGTCGGCGGGGCACCGCCGCCCCCGCCCGTCGACAGGCTCTCGTAACCCGAGTAGATGCCGAGCGCGTCACAGTGCCAGATGTCGACCGCCGCGTTACGGATCGGCTTGCAGGTCTCGGAGTCGATCACCTTGAGGTTCAGGACGAGCGGGATGCCCTCCTTGTCCTCGGTGATGTCCTGCCGGATCTTGTCGGCGTCGATGTAGTACGGACCCTCGGTGGTCTCCGAGGTCAGCTTGTAGCAGGTCTCGGCGGTGGTGTCCGTACCGCTGTCGCCGCTCCCGTCGGCGAACGCCCCCGCCGCGAGGGTGCCGCCCACGCCCACCGCGGCGACCGCGCCCGCCCCGGCGACGACGACCTTGCGACGCGTCACGTCGCGTTTGTGCTTCGGCTCTTGGGCCGTGTGGTTTCCCGTCATGCCCAGGACGCTAGGTAAGAGGGCTGTAGGGAGCATGGGTGTGGGCTGTGGCCCGCTGTGAAACCTGAAGCGCCACAGGACAAGGGACAGGACAAGAGAAGGGCCCGGAACCGTGATCGGCCGTGATCGGTTCCGGGCCCTTCCTCAGCGCGCCTACTTCGGCTGCGGCTTGCGCACCGACAGGTGCAGCTCCTTCAGCCGCGCCTCCTCCAGCTCCGTCGGCGCGCCCATCATCAGGTCCTGGGCGTTGCCGTTGAGCGGGAAGGCGATCGTCTCGCGGATGTTCGGCTCGTCCGCCAGCAGCATCACGATGCGGTCGACGCCCGGGGCGATACCGCCGTGCGGCGGGGCTCCGAAGCGGAACGCGCGCAGCATGCCGGCGAACTGCTCCTCGACGGTGTCCCGCTCGTAGCCCGCGATCTCGAAGGCCTTGAGCATGATCTCCGGCTCGTGGTTCCGGATCGCGCCGGAGGACAGCTCGACGCCGTTGCAGACGATGTCGTACTGCCAGCCCAGGATGTCCAGCGGGTCCTGGGTCTCCAGGGCCTCAAGACCGCCCTGCGGCATCGAGAAGGGGTTGTGCGAGAAGTCGATCTTCCCGGTCTCCTCGTCCTTCTCGTACATCGGGAAGTCGACGATCCAGCAGAACCGGAAGACGCCCTCCTCGAAGTGCCCGGCACGCTTGGCTGCCTCGACGCGGACCGCGCCCATGATCTTCGAGACCTCGTCGAACTCGCCCGCGCCGAAGAACACGGCGTGACCGGCGGCCAGCGACAGCCGCTTGGTGAGCTCGGCGACGTTCTCCTCGGTGAGGAACTTCGCGATCGGGCCGGACAGCGAACCGTCCTCGGCGACCCGCACCCAGGCAAGACCCTTGGCGCCCTGCGAGACGGCGTAGTCACCGAGCTGGTCGAAGAACTTCCGCGGCTGCCCGGAGACGTCCGGCACCGCCAGCGCCCGCACGTGCTTACCCGCGAACGCCTTGAACTCCGAGCCCTCGAAGACGTCGGTGATGTCGACGAGCTCCAGCTGGGCCCGCAGGTCCGGCTTGTCGGAGCCGTACTTCAGCATCGCCTCGCGGAACGGGATCCGCGGGAAGGGCGAGGTGACATGACGGCCGTTGCCGAACTCCTCGAACAGCTCGGTCATGAGCTTCTCGATCGGCTGGAAGACGTCCTCCTGCTCGACGAAGCTCATCTCGACGTCGAGCTGGTAGAACTCGCCCGGCGAACGGTCGGCGCGGGCGTCCTCGTCGCGGAAGCAGGGCGCGATCTGGAAGTAGCGGTCGAAGCCCGAGATCATCAGCAGCTGCTTGAACTGCTGCGGGGCCTGGGGGAGGGCGTAGAACTTGCCCGGGTTCAGACGGGAGGGGACCACGAAGTCGCGGGCGCCCTCGGGGGAGGTCGCGGACAGGATCGGGGTCGCCATCTCGTTGAAGCCCAGCGCCGTCATCTTGTGACGGATCGCGGAGATCACCGCCGTACGCAGCATGATGTTCTTGTGCATGCGCTCGCGGCGCAGGTCCAGGAAGCGGTACTCCAGGCGCCGCTCCTCGTTGACCCCGTCCTCGGTGTTGATCGTGAACGGCAGCGGGGCGGCGGCGCCGAGCAGCTCGACCTCGCCGACCTCGACCTCGACCTCGCCGGTGGGCAGGTCGGGGTTCACGTTCTCGGTTCCACGTGAGACAACCTTGCCGTCCACCCGGACCGTGGACTCCTTGGAGAGCTTGTCCAGGGCCTCGTAGGCGGGGGTGCCGGGGCGGGCGACCAGCTGCGTGATGCCGTAGTGATCGCGCAGATCGATGAAGAGGATGCCGCCCAGGTCGCGCCGATTGTGCAGCCAGCCGCTCAGCCGGACGTCGCTGCCGACATCAGAGGCGCGGAGCTCGCCGCAGGTGTGGGACCTGTACCGATGCATCGTCGTTCATCCAGTCTTCGCGGATCGGGGACCTGTTTCACGTGAAACGCCTCCCAGCCTACCGGCCACCCCAAGATCGGCCCCCCACCATTGCCCGGGAGTGCGCTGGGGATCACCTCTTCTTAGAGTGGGTCAATGCGCACTGGTGAGCCCCTGCCCGCCGTGGGGGAGGTACTCGCCGCCCTGGCGACCGGCCAATGGCACTGGTCCACCACAACCGGGCTGGTCACGGTGGACGCCGAGGCGGCTCGGCTGCTCGGGCTGCCCGCCGAGCAGTCCACCCTCAGGGAGTCCCAGGTGCGCGCCCGGCTCCACCCGGTCGACTGGAACGAGATCGCCGGAGTGATCCAGCTCGCCGTCGCCGAGGGCACCCTGGGCGAGGTGCGGGTGCGGATCATGGACGAGCGGGGCGAGGTCGTCCGGGTCACCCGCAGCCGCTTCAAGCCGGGCTTCGATCCCGAGAAGCGGGCGTACGAGGTGATCGGCACCCTTCAGGAGGTCACCGAACCGACGCCGGGCACCCCGGCCGGGCGGCGGGCGGTCACCGGGGACTGGCGGCGCTCACGGGAGGCGTTCCTGCTGGACGCGGGCCGGGCGCTGGCCGAGGCGCGGTCCACGGAGGAGGTGCTGCGGGTCGCGGCCGGTCTCTCGATGCCGGGGTTCTCACCGGACGGGCTCGCGGTGTTCGGCGTGGAGGCGGACCGGCTGACGATCATCGGCCACCACGGGCAGCAGCCGGGCGACGAGGGCCCCTTCACGCAGATGTCCCTGCAGACCGACTATCCGGCCGCCGAGGTGGTGCGCACCGGCCGGGCGGTCTATCTCTCCTCCCCCGAGCAGTACCGCTCCCGCTACCCGGTGACCTGGCCGCTCGCCGCGCACTTCGGCCGCCGCTCCTGGGCGTTCCTGCCGCTGACGGTGGCCGGGCGCACGATGGGCGCCTGGATGGCGGCGTTCACCTATCCGGTCGCCTTCACCCCCGACGAGCGGTCGGTGCTGACGACGGTGGCCCGGATGCTGGCGCAGGCGCTGTCCCGGGCCGGGGCGGCGGAGACGCAGCGGGAGCTCACCGACGGCCTCCAGCGCTCGATGATGCCCACGCTCAGCCCTCAGGAGATACCGGGCATGAGCGTCGCCGCCCGCTATGTGCCCACCGGCGGCGGCCTCCAGGTGGGCGGTGACTGGTACGACATGATCCCGCTGCCGAGCGGCCGGTTCGCCCTGGTCATCGGGGATGTGCAGGGTCATGACGTCCGGGCGGCCGGGCTGATGGGCCAGCTGCGGATCGCCCTGCGCGCCTACGCCTCCGAGGGTCACCGCCCCGACGCCGTGCTCTCCCGTGCCTCCCGCTTTCTGCACGGCATGACGGACGACGATCCCGAGGTCCTCGACCTGCGCTTCGCGACCTGCCTGTATGTCGAGGTCGACCCCGCGACGGCGACCCTGGACATCGCCCGCGCCGGGCACCCGGACCCGGCGATCCGGATGGCGGACGGCACGGTGCTGACCCGGCCGACGGCGGGCGGGCTGCCGCTCGGGATCGATCCGGACGCGGACTATCCGACGACCAGGATCATCCTGGAGCCCGGCGAGACGATGCTGCTGTGCACCGACGGCCTGATCGAGACCGGCGGCCACGATCTGGAGACCGGCTGGAAGCGGCTCCGCTCGCTCCTGGAGGAGCACAGGGGCGATCTGGAGGAGCTGGCCGACGCCCTGGTCCAGGCCGTGCACGGGCCCTCCTCGCACCACACCACCGGCCCGCTGGCCGACCGGCGCGAGGACGACATAGCCGTACTGCTGCTGTGCCGCGAGGGGGAGGGCTGCGGCTGCGGGGACACGGTCGTCGTACGGCCGGCCGTGCGCCGCACGATGCTGACGGTGGCCCAGGACGAGCCCGAGCGGGTCGCGGTGGCCCGGCAGCAACTGCGTGAGCTGCTGCACGACTGGTCCTCCGCCGACCAGATCGACTCCGCGGTGCTGCTGCTGTCCGAGACCCTGACGAACGTCCTCGTCCACACCGACGCCGACGCCCTGCTGCTGGCCGAGGTGCGCGGCGAGGCGGGCGGGCGCCGGGTGCGCGTGGAGGTCACCGACACCAGCGACGACCTGCCCCACAAGCGCAGGCCCGGCGAACTGGCCTCCTCCGGCCGGGGCTTGATGCTGATCGAGCTGCTCGCGGACGCCTGGGGGGTCGATCCGCGGGGCGAGGGCAAGAGCATCTGGTTCGAACTGCGCGAGTCGAACGGGTCCGTCGGACAGGCCTAGGGGGTGTTTTGAAAGTCCTGTGCGGTGCCCGCGGTGTTCGGTGCGTGCCCTCGGCGTGCCGGACGAAGGCCCTCGTACTGGACGTACTTGGGTCTTTGGCCGGTGCGGCGAGGGTGCGTGCCGGGCGCCGTGGGTGCTGTGCGGGACTTTCCAAACACCCCCTAGGACTCGGGCGGGGCGTGGCGGGCGCGCAGTTCTTGGAGGACGCCGAAGGCCGCCGCCGTGAGCGGCACCGACAGCAGCATGCCGAGGATGCCGGCCACCGAGGCGCCGGCGGTGATCGCCAGCATCACCACCGCCGGATGCATCTGCACGGTCCGGCTCTGGATCATCGGCTGGAGCACATGCCCCTCCAGCAGCTGTACGGCGAGAACGACCCCCAGCGCCCACAGGGCGATCACGAACCCGCGGTCGGCGAGCGCCACCAGCACCGCGACCGCCCCGGACAGGAAGGCCCCGAGATAGGGGATGTAGGCGGTGACGAAGACGAGGGCGCCGAGCCCGACGGCCCCCGGCACGTCCAGGATCAGCAGGCCCACGGTGATGCAGATCGCGTCGATCAGCGCGATGAAGGTGGTCCCCCGCATGAACCCCTCGACGGCCCCGTAGGCCCGCCGCGCCATCGCCTCCAGGGTGTCGGCGCTCCCGCGCGGCGCAAGCGACCGCAGGGTGCCGGCGGCGCGGTCGGAGTCCCGCAGGAAGAAGAAGACCAGCAGCAGCGCCAGTACGGCCATGGCGATGGTCTCGCCGACGACGCTGACCCCGCTGATGACCCCGGAGGCGGCGGTGCCGCCGAACTTGCTGAGCAGTTCCCTGGAGTTGGCCGCGATGTCGTCCAGGGAGGTCCCGGCCGCCCCGAAGTGGTCGGCGAGACCCTCGGCCGCGGTCCTGAGCGAGGCGACGATCTGGTCGCCGGTGTCGATGAGCGCGGCCACCACGATGTACGCGGCCCCGCCGACCACGGCGACCACGGCGACACAGGTGACCCCGGCGGCCACCGACCGGTTGACCCGCGCGTTGACGAGCCGCCGGTGGAACGGCCCGAGCAGCGCGGTGCCGAGCAGCGCGAGCAGCACGGGCACGACGGCCGTACGGAACTCCACGCACAGCCGGATCCCGACGTACACCACCCCGGCGGCCAGCAGGATCACGGCGCACCAGGCACCGACCCGCCGCACGGGTTCGGGAAGCAGCAGCTGCCGGGAGTCCTGCACGCTCCCAGCCGATCACGTCCCGTGCGAAAGGACCCCTCGGCGGGCCCGGGCGGGTGACGGACCGTCACCGGCCGTTCAGGGTCCGGCCGGTCCCCGCAGCACCAGCAGCACTCCCGCCAGCAGCGTCCACACCGCCATCAGCAGCACGGTCACCCAGGCGGTGAACGGGCCCGCCAGAGACAGCACCGCGATGACGAACGCGCACCAGCCCAGCCAGGCCGGTACGGCCCGGGTCGTGACGGAGACCCGCCACAGCGTGAACAGCAGCACCGCCGCGGCGGCCATCGCGGCGATGAACCCGGCGTAGGACATGTCCAGCAGCAGAACCGCCACCGCGGCCGTCTCCGGGCCGACCGGGAAGGACTCGGTGTTGTTGGCGGTGATGGCGTAGATGGACCCGGTGAGCGTGGCGATCATCAGCAGGGCCGCGTAGACGGTTCCGCCCGCGAGCACCAGGTGCGAGCGGTTCCCGGCGAGCCGGGCGAGCGCGCCCAGGAACCACAGGAACAGCAGCATCGCCAGCAGCAGCATCACGGCCATGCCCTCGGCGAGGTCGAGGTTGTCGCCGTCGCGGTAGTAGGCGACGGTCTCACGCAGCCAGTCGCTGTCCTCGATGTCCGGGCTGTCGGAGTAGGTCACCAGCAGCGCGACGAGCATCAGCACGCCCGAGGCGATCCCGGCGATGCCGGGCCAGAGGGTTCTGCGAGGAGTCTCACCGCTGTCGTGCGCCGGAGCCGTCGTCGGTGTCGTCATATCGCCCTCCCACACGTGAAGACGCCCACGTGAGGGTCCCGGATCAAGGACTCTTCTCCAGTATGCGCGCCGCGGCGGAACCCCTCACCGCGGCGCGTTCGACCAGGCCTACAGCCCGCCCTCGGTCATGCCGTGGACGGCGGGAATGGTGCCGAGGCGGCCCTTCTGGAAGTCCTCGAAGGCCTGCTGGAGTTCCTCGCGGGTGTTCATGACGAACGGGCCGTAGTGGGCCATGGGCTCACGGATCGGCTGTCCGCCGAGCAGGACGACCTCCAGGTCCGGGGTGTGCGAGTCCTGCTTCTCGTCCGCGCGGACGGTCAGCGAGCCGCCGGCGCCGAAGACGGCGGTCTGGCCGACCTGGATCGGCCGGCGCTCGGCACCGACCGCGCCCTTGCCCGCGAGGACGTACGCCAGGCCGTTGAAGTCCTCGCGCCAGGGCAGGGTGATCTCCGCGCCCGGCGCCAGCGTGGCGTGCACCATCGTGATCGGGGTGTGGGTGATGCCGGGGCCCTGGTGGCCGTCCAGCTCACCGGCGATGACCCGCAGCAGCGCGCCGCCGTCGGGGGTGGTGAGCAGCTGGACGTTGCCGCCGCGGATGTCCTGGTAGCGCGGGGGCATCATCTTGTCCCTGGCCGGGAGGTTCACCCACAGCTGGAGGCCGTGGAAGAGGCCGCCCGAGACGACCAGGTGCTCCGGCGGGGCCTCGATGTGCAGCAGGCCCGCGCCCGCGGTCATCCACTGGGTGTCTCCGTTGGTGATGGTGCCGCCACCGCCGTTGGAGTCCTGGTGGTCGAAGATCCCGTCGATGATGTAGGTGACGGTCTCGAAGCCGCGGTGGGGATGCCACGGGGTCCCTTTCGGCTCCCCAGGCTGATACTCCACCTCGCCCATCTGGTCCATCATGATGAACGGGTCCAGATGGCGGTAATTGATCCCGGCGAACGCACGGCGCACCGGGAAGCCCTCGCCCTCGAAACCGCTCGGCGCGGTCGTGACGGCGAGCACGGGACGTGCCACGGCCTCCGCGGGTGCGGCGACACGGGGGAGCGTCAGCGGGTTCTCGACGGTCACTGCAGGCATGTCGGTACCTCCTTGTGCGGCCAGTTTAGTTGAGCATTGAACTTCCTGCCACCCCTAACCAGGAGGGCCCGCAACGCATTCCCGCACCGTCAGAACAAGGCCGCCGCAGTACGACGCCCTCGCGCACCCTGCTCAGGCCGCCCGCCAGGGCCGTACCGCCGCAACCCAGCACCACCGGGCCCACCAGCCGGCAGAGGACCGCCTGCTCCCCCGCGCCGCGGAACACCAGCACCACGGCGACCAGCACATAGGCGACCAGCACATAGACGAGGACGAGCAGCCCGAGGACCACGTAGGCCGGGCCGCTCGACCGGCTCCGTCGGCACCGGGGGGCGCGGCTCGTCGGCGAACGCCCGGACGGTCGGTGCGCTGCGGGAGGTGAGGGAGTACGTCGCCGAGGACAGGACGACGGTCAGGACCCGGCCCTTGGGGCCCGTCACCGCCGCCCGCTCGATCGCGGCGACGGGTGTCCGGTGGCGCACCCCGCCGGTCTCCCGCAGCAGGACACCCTCCCTGAGCCGGGCGGCAGAACGCCGCCGGCCGTGCAGGACCAGCGGCGATGTGTCGATCTCGGTCACGCGGGGACAGTAGGCGAGCCGGGCGAGCGGAAGGAGCGGTTCAGCCGTACATCCTGCGCATCGCGAACTCCACCATCTGCTCCACCGCCTTCGCGTCGAAGACCATCCGGTGCTCGCCCTCCATGTCGAGGACGAAGCCGTAGCCGGTCGGGAGCAGGTCGATCACCTCGGAGCCGGTGATCACGAAGTACTTGGACTCCTTGCCCGCGTACCGGCGCAGTTCCTTGAGCGAGGTGAACATCGGGATCACCGGCTGCTGGGTGTTGTGCAGGGCGAGGAAGCCGGGGTTGTCACCGCGCGGGCAGTAGACCTTCGAGGTCGCGAAGACCTGCTGGAAGTCCTCCGCCGACATCTGCCCGGTGGTGAAGGCCCGCACCGCGTCCGCGAGCGAGGGCGGGGACGGCTCGGGGTAGAGCGGTGGCTGCTGGCCGTAGCCGCCGGACATGGGCTGCTGCGGCGGGGCGTAGCCCTGCTGTGCGGCGCCGCCGTCCATGTGCTGGCCGTATCCATACATGAGCGCAAGCGTACCGAGAGGGCCGGGCCCGGCGGGCCGGTACCCGGGCCCGGCGAAACCGACAGCTGGTTGACAACTCGCCGCCCTGGTTTCGGGCGGCCGGCGCTCGTAGCGTCTTTGCGTGTCGAGCCACCACGACGACGAGATCCACGAGCACGACCGAGGACTCTCCTACGACCTTCCCGTTCTCGCCCGCCGCCGGATGATCCGGCTCATGGCGGGGGCGGGGCTGATACCGCTGGTCGGCTGCGCCTCCGACGAGAAGACCTGGCCCTCCTCCTCGCCCTCCTCCCCCTCCCCCTCGTCGTCCGCGGAGTGCGCCCCCATCCCGGACGAGACCGCGGGCCCCTTCCCCGGTGACGGTTCCAATGGCGTGAACGTGCTGAAGGAGAGCGGCGTCGTCCGCTCCGACATCACCTCCAGCTTCGGCGACTCGGCCGGCGGCACCGCCGAGGGCGTGCCCCTGACCGTCACGCTGACGGTCGTCGACGCCGCCTCGGGCTGCGGGACCCCCAGGGCGGGCGCCGCGGTCTACCTCTGGCAGTGCGACCGGGACGGCAACTACTCCCTGTACTCGGAGGGCGTCACGGAGGAGAACTATCTGCGGGGCGTCCAGGAGACCGACGACAAGGGACAGGCCACCTTCAAGAGCGTCTTCCCGGGCTGCTACCCCGGCCGCTGGCCGCACCTCCACTTCGAGGTCTACGGCAGCCTGGCCGACGCGACGGCGGCCACCGCCGTCACGAACACCTCGCAGCTCGCCTTCCCCAGGGATGTGTGCGAAACGGTGTACAGGACGGAGGGCTACAGCGAGAGTGTGTCGAACCTCGGCTCGCTCTCGATCGAGACGGACAACATTTTCCGCGACGGCTACGACCAGCAGTTGGCGTCGACGCGGGGCAGCGCCGAGGAGGGATTCACCGCCACGCTGGTGGTTCCGGTGTGACCCGTCACAGATGGCCGGATCGAGGTTGCGTCTTATTACCGACGGGTAGCATCATCGTAGCTACTTGTTGGTACGTGAACTAGCGCGAGGATCCAGTGCCTCGCCGATCTCTCTACGGAGCCGTCGCCATGGGGCACTACAAGTCGAATCTCCGCGACATCGAGTTCAACCTCTTCGAGGTGCTCGGGCGCGACAAGCTGTACGGCACCGGGCCCTTCGCCGAGATGGACACGGACACCGCGAAGAGCATCCTTGAGGAGATGACCCGCCTCGCGGAGAACGACCTCGCGGAGTCCTTCGCCGACGCCGACCGCAACCCGCCGGTCTTCGACCCGGAGACGAACACCGCGCCGGTCCCCGCGTCCTTCAAGAAGAGCTACAAGGCGTTCATGGAGTCCGAGTACTGGCGCCTCGGCCTCCCGGAGGAGATCGGCGGCACCACGGCTCCGCCGTCGCTGATCTGGTCGTACGCGGAGCTGATCCTCGGCGCCAACCCGGCCGTGTGGATGTACTCCTCGGGTCCTGCCTTCGCCGGGATCCTCTTCGACGAGGGCAACGACGTCCAGAAGAAGATCGCCCAGATCGCTGTCGAGCGGACGTGGGGCTCCACCATGGTGCTCACCGAGCCCGACGCCGGGTCGGACGTCGGCGCCGGGCGCACCAAGGCGATCCAGCAGGAGGACGGCTCCTGGCACATCGAGGGCGTGAAGCGCTTCATCACCTCCGGTGAGCACGACATGGAGGAGAACATCCTCCACTACGTCCTCGCCCGCCCCGAGGGTCACGGCCCCGGCACCAAGGGCCTGTCCCTCTTCATGGTCCCGAAGTACCTCTTCGACTTCGAGACCGGCGAGCTGGGCGAGCGCAACGGCGTCTACGCCACCAACGTCGAGCACAAGATGGGCCTGAAGGCCTCCAACACCTGCGAGATGACCTTCGGCGACCAGCACCCCGCCAAGGGCTGGCTGATCGGCGACAAGCACGACGGCATCCGCCAGATGTTCCGCATCATCGAGTTCGCCCGCATGATGGTCGGCACGAAGGCGATCTCCACGCTGTCCACCGGCTACCTCAACGCCCTTGAGTACGCCAAGGAGCGCGTCCAGGGTCCGGACCTGGCGAACTTCATGGACAAGACCGCGCCCAAGGTCACCATCACCCACCACCCCGACGTACGCCGCTCGCTGATGACGCAGAAGGCGTACGCGGAGGGCATGCGCGCGCTCGTCCTCTACACGGCCTCGATCCAGGACGCGATCGCCGTCAAGGAGGCCGCCGGCGAGGACGCCAAGGCCGAGCACGCGCTCAACGACCTGCTCCTGCCGATCGTGAAGGGCTACGGCTCCGAGAAGGGCTACGAGCAGCTCGCCCAGTCGCTCCAGACCTTCGGCGGCTCCGGGTTCCTCCAGGAGTACCCGATCGAGCAGTACATCCGTGACGCCAAGATCGACACCCTCTACGAGGGCACCACGGCGATCCAGGGCCAGGACTTCTTCTTCCGGAAGATCGTCCGCAACCAGGGCGCGGCCCTGAACGGCCTCGCCGAGGACATCAAGAAGTTCCTGGCGCTCGGCACGGGCGGCGAGGAGCTGGCCGGGGCCCGCGAGCACCTGGCCAAGGCCGCCGTCGAGCTGGAGGCGATCGTCGGTCTGATGCTGACCGACCTGGCCGCCACCGAGCAGGACGTCAAGAACATCTACAAGGTCGGCCTGAACACCACCCGCCTGCTGATGGCCTCCGGTGACGTCGTCGTCGGCTACCTGCTGCTCAAGGGCGCCGCCGTGGCGGCCGAGAAGCTGGAGACGGCCTCCGCCAAGGACAAGCCCTTCTACACCGGCAAGATCGCGGCGGCGAAGTTCTTCGCGGCCAACGTCCTGCCCGGCGTCACGGGCGCCCGCAAGCTCGCCCAGGGCGTCGAGCTCGACCTGATGGAGCTGGACGAAGCCGCGTTCTAGCCCCAACCACCCTTTCCCACCTGGGCCCGCCTCCCCATCAACGGGGGGCGGGCCCTGGTACGTCGTTAAGGTGAACCCCATGAGCGAACCCTCCCGCTTCGACCGCGGCCACACCGACGACCTCATGACCTTCCTGGCGGCCAGTCCGTCGCCGTACCACGCCGTGGCGAACACCGCCGAGCGGCTGGAGAAGGCCGGATTCCGCCAGGTCGCCGAGACGGACGCCTGGGACGGGACGAGCGGCGGCAGGTACGTGGTGCGGGGCGGCGCGATCGTGGCCTGGTACGTGCCCGAGGGCGCCGCCCCGCACACCCCGTTCCGGATCGTCGGCGCGCACACCGACTCCCCCAACCTGCGGGTGAAGCCACTGCCCGACTCCGGGGCGCACGGCTGGCGCCAGGTGGCCGTGGAGATCTACGGCGGACCCCTGCTCAACTCCTGGCTCGACCGCGACCTGGGCCTGGCCGGCCGGCTGACCCTGCGCGACGGCTCGACCCGGCTGGTGAACATCGACCGGCCCCTGCTGCGCGTCCCCCAACTCGCCATCCACCTGGACCGCGCGGTCTCCTCGGAGGGCCTCAAGCTCGACAAGCAGCGGCACCTGCAGCCGGTATGGGGACTCGGCCACGATGTGCGCGACGGCGACCTGATCGCCTTCCTTGAGGAGGAGAGCGGGCTCGCCTCCGGCGAGGTCACCGGCTGGGACCTGATGGTGCACTCCGTCGAGCCGCCCGCCTACCTCGGCCGCGACCGCGAGCTGCTGGCCGGGCCGCGCATGGACAACCTGCTCTCCGTGCACGCCGCGGTGGCGGCACTGACGGCCGCGTCCGGCGGTGACCTGCCGTACATCCCCGTCCTCGCCGCCTTCGACCACGAGGAGAACGGCTCACAGTCCGACACCGGCGCGGACGGACCGCTGCTCGGCGGAGTGCTGGAGCGTTCGGTGTTCGCGCGCGGAGGGTCGTACGAGGACAGGGCCCGGGCCTTCGCCGGGACCGTGTGCCTGTCCTCCGACACCGGGCACGCGGTGCACCCCAACTACGCGGAGCGGCACGACCCGACGCACCACCCGCGGATCAACGGCGGGCCGATCCTCAAAGTCAACGTCAACAACCGCTACGCGACCGACGGTTCGGGCCGCGCGGTGTTCGCCGCCGCCTGCGAGCGCGCCGACGTGCCCTTCCAGTCCTTCGTCTCCAACAACTCCATGCCCTGCGGCACCACCATCGGTCCGATCACCGCGGCCCGGCACGGCATCCGCACCGTCGACATCGGCGTGGCGATCCTGTCCATGCACAGCGCCCGCGAACTGTGCGGCGCGGACGACCCGTTCCTGCTGGCGAACACACTGGTGGCGTTCCTGGAGGGGTAGGCCCCGCGTGAGGGGGGTACCCGCCCGCGACCGGAACCACCGGACAGGGAGGCGACAGTCATGGGCCTCGGCGGGTGCATCATCCTCATCGCCGTGGGAGCCATCCTCACGTTCGCGACCGACTGGAACATGGAGGGCGTCAATCTTGATCTCGTCGGGATCATCCTGATGATCGTCGGGCTGATCGGTGTCACGACGTTCAGCAGCATCGCCCGGCGCAGGCGGGTGGTGATGCCGCCCACCGCGCCGACCGTCATCGACGAGGAGGGGCACCACCGGCGGCACGACGGATACAGCGACGGCTACGGCGCCTGAGCGTCCATGCCGGCGAGCACCAGGGGCAGGCGGTCCGCTCCGCCTTCGACGAGGCGGACGGGCACGCCCCAGTCCTGCTGGTGGACATGGGAGGCGGGATATTCGTTCTCCGGGTCGTCGTCGCAGGAGGCGGCCATCACGGAGACGTCCAGGACGCCCTGCTCTGGCACGGCAGTCCGTGAAGTCACCCGGCCGTGTCCGCGACCGTCAGCTTCGCCCACTGGATCTGGACCCGCTGCTCAGGGATGATCCTCTGGCCTCGGACTCCTTTGGTCACCTCCACTCGGTCGATGGCAAGAGACAACCGATCACGCCGGTCCTCGTTCGTTGCCTCTATCCATGCTTCGCGCAAAAATCGAGGATTACGACGCGCGCGCAGCGGGGTGCGGAGTCGCTCATGGATCAAGGTTGCCACCCGGGACCGACAGTCAGGCCAGCGCGTGTCCGGTGGTCGCGTCCACGTGGTCGGGCACCTCTTCGTGGCGGTCGCCGACCGTCGAGGTGCCGGAGGGTTCCAGGAGGACGATGTCGGTGGGAACGGGGGCGTAGGGCTTGTGTTCGATGCCGCGCGGGACCGTGAAGACGGACAGCGGCGGCAGGACGACCGTGCGCTCTCCCGACGGCTCCCGCAGGGCGATGTGCAGCTCGCCGCTCAGCACCAGGAAGAACTCGTCGGTGTTGTCGTGGACGTGCCAGAGGTGCTCGCCCTCCACATGGGTGATCCGGACGTCGTAGTCGTTGACGGTGGTGGCGATGCGGGGGCTCCACTGCTCGGTGAAGGAGGCGAGGGCGGCGGGCAGGGAGACGGGTTCCTGAGTCATGCCGTCATCGTGGGGGTGGCCGGGGGCGCCGTACGAGTGCTAGGAATCGCATATGGCGCAAGGATCCTCTCAGCCGCTGCCCCACCGGGTGGCCGTGATCGTCGACGAGGCCACCAACCCCTTCGAGGTGGGTGTCGCCACCGAGCTGTTCGGGCTGCCCCGGCCGGAGCTGGGGCTGCCGGAACCGCTGTACGAGGTGGTGCTGTGCGCGCCCACGCGCGCGGTGCGCATGAACCACGGCTTCTTCACCATGACCGGTACGGCCGGTCTGGACGCCGTGGACGGCGCCGACACCCTCGTCGTGCCGGGGCGCCCGGACAACGTCGTGCCGCGCGGCGCCGACGTCCTGGACGCCATCCGCCGCGCCCACGCGCGCGGGGCGCGCCTTCTCAGCTTCTGCACCGGCAGCTTCGCGCTCGCCGAGGCCGGGCTGCTGGACGGACGCCGGGCGACCACGCACTGGATGTGGACCGAGGCGTTCCGCGAACTGCATCCGCGGGTGCGCCTTGAGCCCGATGTGCTCTTCGTCGACGAGGGCGACATCCTGACCGCGGCGGGCAGCGCGGCCGCGCTCGACCTGGGCCTGCACGTCCTGCGCCGCGACCACGGCGCCGAGATCGCCAACGCCGTGTCCCGTCGGCTCGTCTTCGCCGCCCACCGGGACGGCGGGCAGCGGCAGTTCGTGGAGCGGCCGGTGCCCGAGGTGCCGGACGAGTCGCTGGGGCCGCTGCTGGCGTGGGCGCAGGAACGGCTGGGCGAGCCGCTGACGGTGGCGGACCTGGCGGCGCGGGCGGCGGTGTCGCCGGCCACGCTCCACCGGCGGTTCCGCACCCAGCTCGGGACGACACCGCTCGCCTGGCTGACCGGGGAGCGGGTGGCGCTGGCCTGCCGGCTGATCGAGCGCGGGGAGGAGCGGCTCGACGTGGTGGCGGCGCGCAGCGGGCTCGGTACGGCGGCCAACCTGCGTGCCCGGCTGCGGCGTGAGACCGGGCTCAGTCCGTCGGCCTACCGGCGGCGTTTCGGACCGCGTGCCGGGGAACCCCTCGTGTCATGAGATTCCTCGTACGCGACCGGCTCCTCGGCTTCGGTGACGACTACTGGATCGAGGACGACCAGGGCGACAAAGCCTTCCTCGTCGACGGCAAGGCGATGCGGCTGCGGGACACCTTCGAGCTGAAGGACCGGCAGGGGCGCGTCCTGATCGACATCAGGCAGAAGATGTTCGCCCTGCGGGACACCATGGTGATCGAGCGGGACGGCGAGCCGCTCGCCACCATCCGCCGCAAGCGGCTGTCCCTGCTCCGCAACCACTACCGGGTGGCCCTGGCCGACGGCAGCACCGAACTGGACGTCAGCGGCAAGATCCTCGACCGGGAGTTCGCCGTCGAGTACGACGGTGAGCTGCTCGCCGTGGTCTCCCGGCGATGGCTGCACGTCCGCGAGACCTACGGCGTGGATGTCGTACGGGAGGACGCGGACCCGGCGCTGCTGATCGCGGTGGCGGTGTGTGTGATCCACCTGGCGGAGAAGGAGCGGGAGGAGGGCTGACCCCCAAGGGCCGCCCCTCAGGAGCCCGGCGGGTCACAGGACCCGGTCCTTGAGCGCCGGGAACTGCTCCCGCGTCGTCGCGACCTTCCCCGGGTCGAAGTCCACCGTGAGGATCTCCTCGTCGGCGCCCGCCTCGGCGAGGACCTCGCCCCAGGGATCCACCACGATCGAGTGACCCGCCTGCGGAACTCCCGCATGCGTCCCGGCCGTTCCACACGCGAGCACGAACGCCTGGTTCTCCACCGCCCGCGCCTGAGCCAGCAGCGTCCAGTGCGCCCGGCGGCGCTCCGGCCAGCCCGCCGGGATGACCAGGGTCTCGGCGCCTGCGTCGACGAGACCGCGGAAGAGCTCGGGGAAACGGAGGTCGTAGCAGGTGGCCACGCCGAGGGTGGTCCCGGGCAGGCGGACCGTCACCAGGTCGCGCCCGGCGCCCATCAGCACCGCCTCACCCTTGTCGAAGCCGAAGCGATGGATCTTGCGGTAGGCGGCGGCCAGGTCGCCGGAGGGAGAGAAGACCAGAGAGGTGTTGTAGAGGGGCCCCTCAGGGTCACGTTCCGGGATCGAGCCCGCGTGCAGCCAGACGCCCGCGTCGCTCGCGGCCTTCGCCATCGCCTCGTAGGTCGGACCTTCGAGCGGCTCGGCCTCCTGGCCGAACACCTCGTAGGCGAAGGCGCCGGTGGTCCACAGCTCCGGCAGGACGACCAGATCGGCCCCGGTCTGCTGCCGTACCAGGGAAGCCACCCGCACCCGGCGCGATTCGACCGATTCGCCCTCGTCTACGGCGATCTGGATCAGAGAGGCGCGCACACTACCACCGTCCTGGCATTCGACCCGATCACTCGGGCCTACGATCGTCACACGAAAGCACTGCCGGGGTGCCTCTCAGCAGCGTAACTTAACGTCTCAAGACGCCCGCCGACAGCCACCTCCCACTGGCATCGCCGCCACCACCTGCCCGTGTACCGACCGCCGAGGGGTCCCGTTCCCGTGAGTCTGCATCCCACTCTCCAGCCCTACGCCGACGCCTGGACCCACTCCATCGAAGCGATATCCGAGCTGGTGCTGCCCCTTGTGGAGGGCGAGTGGAACCGGCGTACACCGTGCCCGGGCTGGTCGGTCCGGGACGTGGTCTCCCATGTCATCGGACTGGACTGCGAGATGCTCGGCGACCCGCGGCCCATCCACACGCTGCCGCGCGACCTCTTCCACGTCACCAACGACCACCAGCGCTACACGGAGATGCAGGTCGACGTCCGCCGCCATCACACGGCGCCGGAGATGACCTCCGAGCTGGAGTACACGGTCATCCGCCGCAACCGTCAGCTGCGCAACGAGTCCCGGGACCCGGGCACGAAGGTGCGCGGCCCGCTCGGCACCGAGCTGACCCTCGAAGAGGCCATGCGGGGGCACGCGTTCGATGTGTGGGTCCATGAGCAGGACCTGCGGGCGGCGCTCGGCCAGCCGGGGAACCTCGACTCGCCGGGTGCGCACGTGGCGCGCGACGTGCTGCTCGCGGCGCTGCCGGACATCGTCGCGAACAAGGCGGACGCGCCGCGCAGTTCGGCGATCGTGTTCGACGTGCACGGTCCGATCGAGTTCCTGCGCACGATCCGGGTGGACATCCAGGGGCGCGGCACGCTGGAGACGGCACCCGCGCTCGGGCCCGCGGCGACGCTGACGCTGGACTGGGAGACGTATGTCCGGCTGGCCTGCGGGCGGGTGACCCCGGAGGGGGCCGCGGACCGGATCAAGGCGGAGGGGGACGCCGCGCTGACGGGGGCGATCCTGCGGAACTTCACGGTGACGCAGTAGCCGGGGAGGGACAAAGGCCTTGTCCCGCATGTGAGTTCGATGCTTCCCTCCCCCTCATGACCGACGCCAAGATCGACGAGCCGCCCCGTCTCAGCCGCCTGACCTTCCACAACCCCCTCTCCGAGGCCCGGGCCGAGCGGCTGGTGCACCGGGTCGCGCGGAACGCGCCCTCCACCGTGCTCGACATCGGGTGCGGGTGGGGCGAGTTCATGATGCGGGTGCTGTCCGCCGCGCCCGGGGCGACGGGCGTCGGCGTCGACATCAACGCCGAGGATCTCGACCGTGGCCGGCGGGAAGCCGAGGGGCGCGGGCTCGCGGGGCGGGTCGAGTTCCTGGAGAAGTCCGCGCAGGACGCCGATCTCGGGTCGGCCGAGCTGGTGCTGTGCCTCGGATCCAGCCAGGCGCTGAGTCCGGTGGCGCCGCCCGAGTTCACCCTTGAGGCGCTGCGTGCGCTGCGCGGACTGGTCAACGACGGGGGCCGGGTCCTGCTGGGTGAGGGTTTCTGGGAGCGCACCCCGACCGAGGAGGAGCTGGCCGGGATGTGGCCGGGGGCCGCCGTCTCGGACCACCACGACCTCGCGACCCTCCTCGACCTCGCCGTGACCGCCGGTTTCCGGCCCGAATGGACGGAGACGGCGAACCTCGGCGAGTGGGAGGAGTTCGAGTCGGGGTACCAGGCGGATCTGGAGGTGTGGCTCGCCCAGAACCCCGGGCACCCCTCGGCCGCCGAGACCCGGGAGCGGCTTGACCGGCATCGGGCCCAGTGGATGACCTACCGCGGGGTGCTGGGGATCGCCTACCTCACCCTGGTCCCTGCTCAGTAGGGCGCCGGCTCACGCCGGGACGTGCACCGTCTCCACCCGGCTCGCCACCAGGCGTTCCCGCTCCCGCCGGGCCGCCCGCCTGCGCAGCCTGAGGATCTGGCTGACCCCGAGGGCCTGGAGCACGAACACGGCCGAGAAGGCGACCGAGTAGTCGTCCCCGGTCGCGTCGAGCAGGACACCGACCGCGAACAGGGTCGTCATGGAGGCGACGAAACCACCCATGTTGGTGATTCCGGAGGCGGTGCCCTGGCGCTCCGGCGGATTGGCCGGGCGGGCGAAGTCGAAGCCGAGCATGGAGGCGGGTCCGCACGCGCCGAGCACCGCGCACAGCACGATCAGCAGCCACATCGGGGCGTGCTCCGCGGGGTAGGCGAGGGTCGCCGCCCACATCAGGGCGGTCGCCCCGACCGTGCCGAGCGCCAGCGGCAGCCGCGCCCCGTGGTGCCGGGCGACGAGCTGGCCGTAGACCAGGCCGATCACCATGTTGGACAGGACGACGAGGGTGAGGAGTTCGCCCGCGGTGGCGCGGGACAGGCCCTGGGCCTCGACCAGGAAGGGCAGGCCCCACAGCAGCAGGAAGACCATCGCCGGGAACTGGGTGGTGAAGTGCACCCACAGGCCGAGCCGGGTGCCGGGTTCCCGCCAGGAGGCGGCGATCTGGCGCCGGACGTAGGCCGCGCCCCGGTGCGGGAAGGGCTCCGGTTCATGGCCCTCGGGGTGGTCCTTGAGGAACAGGAGCAGCAGCACGAGGACGACGATCCCGGCGAGCGCGCTGCCCGCGAAGGCGGGCGTCCAGCCGATGCCGTGCAGCAGCCGGGCCAGGACCAGGGTGGAGACCAGGTTGCCCGCCATTCCGGCCAGTCCCGCGAGCTGGGCGACGAGCGGTCCGCGCCGGGCCGGGAACCAGCGGGTGCCGAGCCTGAGCACGCTGATGAAGGTCATCGCGTCACCGCAGCCGAGCAGCGCCCGCGAGGCGAGGGCCATGCCGTACGTCGGGGAGAACGCGAAGCCCAGCTGGCCAGCCGTGAACAGCACGACGCCGATGGTCAGCACCTTCTTGGTGCCGAGCCGGTCGACCAGCAGGCCGACGGGTATCTGCATGCCCGCGTAGACCAGGAGCTGGAGGATCGAGAAGGTGGACAGGGCCGAGGCGTTGACGTCGAAGCGGTCCGCCGCGTCGAGGCCGGCGACGCCCAGCGACGTACGGAATATGACGGCGACGAAGTAGACCGAGACGCCGATGCCCCAGACCGCCATCGCACGGCGGCCGCCCGGGGGGTCGCCCGGGAGTGCGGCGGCGGTCATCGGACCTCGCCCCGGGCCAGGTGCGAGAACCAGCCGACGTGCCGGTGGACGCTGCCGACGGCCCGCTCGGCGTCTCCGGAGCGCAGCGCGTCGAGGATCTCCGCGTGCTCGGTGATGTTCTTGGCGATCCGGTCGGGATGGGAGTGCATGACGGCGACGCCCATCCGCAGCTGACGGTCGCGCAGTTGGTCGTACAACCGCGACAGGATCTCGTTGCCGCCGCTGCGGACGATCTCGGCGTGGAAGCAGCGGTCGGTCACGGCCGCCGCGGCCAGGTCGCCGGCGGTCACCTCGGCCTTCTGTCGCGCGAGCAGTTCCTCAAGGCGGGCGATGAGGCCGGCGGGGGCGGGCACGGCCTTGCGCGCCGCGTGCTCCTCGACCAGCAGCCGGGTCTCGACGACGTCGGCGATCTCCTGCGCCGACACCGGCAGCACGAGGGCGCCCTTCTTCGGGTAGAGCTTGATCAGCCCTTCCGCCTCCAGGCGCAGCAGCGCCTCGCGCACCGGGGTGCGGGAGACCCCGGCGGCCTCGGCGAGCTCGCCCTCGGTGAGGAGGGTGCCGCCCTCGTACCGGCGGTCCAGGACGCCTTGCTTGACATGGGCGTAGACACGGTCGGCGGCGGGGGGCTGCTTCACGGGGACGGCGGCTGGGGCTGACGGCATGCGCACATCTTAGATACATCACGTACGCATGAGGCAGCGCCGTCCAGCATCCGGACCCCGGCGTGACCGTCCTCGACGAAGGCGGCATTCACCCGATCAGCCGCACAACTTTGTGTGCTACTTACGTGTCACACACGTGCGGCCCCACTTTCTCTCCCCTTCAACTCGGCCGCACATCAGGGGCATTCGACCGTAATCGGGGTATTTGTGTTGCTAACCGCCACCAAGGGCTTCCGCGTCCGCAGAGCCGCGGCCGTCGCGCTCACGACCGGCGCGATGTTCGTCACCGGAGCCCTGACCGCGGCACCGGCGCAGGCCGTGACGACGCCCAGCATCACCGCCAAGGGCGGGTACCTGATGAACAGCGCCACCGGCAAGACGCTCTACACCAAGTCCGCCGACACCAAGCGGCTGACCGCCTCCACGACGAAGATCATGACCGCCAAGGTCGTGCTCTCGCAGTCGAACCTGAACCTGGACGCCAAGGTCACGATCAAGAAGGCGTACAGCGACTACATCGTGTCCAAGGGGGCCTCCTCGGCCCGGCTGATCGTCGGTGACAAGGTCACCGTCCGTCAGCTGCTCTACGGGATGATGCTGCCGTCCGGCTGCGACGCCGCCATGGCGCTGGCCGACAAGTTCGGCTCCGGTACGACCGTCTCGGCCCGGACCAAGAACTTCATCGCCAAGATGAACAACATGGCCAAGAGCCTCGGCATGACGAACACGCACTTCGACTCGTTCGACGGCATCAGCAACGGCTCGAACTACTCGACGCCGCGCGACCTGACGAAGCTCGCCCGCTCCACGATGAAGAGCTCCACCTTCAGGTCCGTCGTGAAGACCAAGTCGTACACGGCGAAGACGATCACGAGCTCCGGCTCCATCCGCACGATGGGGGCCTGGAAGAACACCAACCTCCTGCTCGGCTGGAACGGCACGCTCGGCGTCAAGACCGGCTCCGGCACCTCCGCCAAGTACTGCCTGGTCTTCGCCGCCACGCTCAACGGCGAGTCGGTGGTGGGAACCGTCCTCACCTCCTCCTCCGAGGCCAACCGCACCTCGGACGTGAAGAAGCTCATCAACTACGGGTACGCCAAGATCGCCTGACGCCCGGCAGCGAGAAACCGAGGGCCCGTCGCATCCCGCGACGGGCCCTCGCTCTTTTTTCTCGACGAATTTCCCTCCGCCGTACATCCCTCGGCGCCCCTTGTGAGTCTCCTGAGAGCACCCCCCTTCTTCATCAACTAGACGCCCTCCCAAGGCATTTCGCATATTTCGGAGCGTTCATAGTGATAACCGGCATCAAGGGCGTACGTATCCGCCGAGCCGCCGCCGTCGTGGTCACCACCGGCGCGCTGGTCGCGGGCGGCGCCCTGACGACGCCCGCTCAGGCCGCGGCCGCCCCCACGGTCAGCGCCAAGGGCGCCTTCATGCTCGACAGCACGACCGGCTCCACGCTGTACAGCAAGTACGCCGACACCAAGCGGCCCATGGCGAGCACCACCAAGATCATGACGGCCCGGGTCGTGCTGGCCATCCCGGACGTGAACCTGGACACCAAGGTCACCATCAAGCAGGCCTACCGGGACTACGTCGCCGCCAAGGGCGCGAGCAGCGCGGACCTGAAGACCGGCGACAAGGTCACCGTCCGCCAGCTGCTGCACGCGATGATGCTGCCCTCCGGCTCTGACGCCGCGATGGCCCTCGCCGACAAGTTCGGCACCGGCACCACGGTCGCCGCCCGCACCAAGAACTTCATCGCCAAGATGAACAAGAAGGCCGAGGCGCTCGGCCTGACGAACACGCACTTCGACTCGTTCGACGGCAATTCCACGCAGAACACCAACTACACGACGCCTCGCGACCTCGCGAGGCTGACCCGCAGCGCGATGACGTTCTCGACGTTCGCGGGCATCGTGAAGAAGCCGTCGACCGTGCAGTACGCGCCGACCAGCACCGGCGGCACCCGCAAGTACACCTGGTACAACACCAACCAGCTGCTGGGCTCCTACAGCGGCGCGATCGGCGTGAAGACGGGCACCAACACCCCCTCCGGCCCCTGCCTGGTCTTCGCCGCCACCCGGAACGGCAAGACGGTCGTGGGTGTGCTCCTGAACGACACCAACCGCTACACGGACGCGGCCAAGCTCATGGACTACGCCTTCGGTTCGACGACGGCGTCCACGATGCAGCTGCGGACGCTGCCGGCCGGCGCTCAGCGCGACTGACACCTCGGCACACACTGACGCCTCGGCACACACGGAAAGGGGCCCCCACGATCGCGTGGTGGGCCCCCTCCCGCTCGCCTACGCCCAGGTGATCAGCCGCTTCGGCTGCTCCAGGATCGCCGCCACGTCGGCCAGCACCTTCGAGCCCAGCTCGCCGTCGACCAGGCGGTGGTCGAAGGAGAGGGCCAGGGTGGTCACCTGGCGGGGCTTGACCTTGCCCTTGTGGACCCACGGCTGGAGCTTGATCGCGCCGATCGCGAGGATCGCGGACTCGCCGGGGTTGAGGATCGGGGTACCGGTGTCGACGCCGAAGACGCCGACGTTGGTGATGGTCACCGTGCCGCCCTGCATCGCGGCGGGGGACGTCTTGCCGTCCCGCGCCGTGGACACCAGCTCGCCCAGGGACTCGGCCAGCTGAGGCAGGGTCTTGTCGTGCGCGTCCTTGATGTTCGGCACGATCAGCCCGCGCGGGGTGGCCGCGGCGATGCCCAGGTTGACGTAGTGCTTGACCACGATCTCCTGGTTCGCCTCGTCCCAGGAGGCGTTGATGTCCGGGTTGCGCTTGATGGCGACCAGCAGGGCCTTGGCGATCAGCAGCAGCGGGTTGACCCGCAGCCCCTGCATGTCCTTGTCCTGCTTCAGCTCCTCGACCAGCTTCATCGTGCGGGTCACGTCCACCGTCACGAACTCCGTGACATGCGGGGCCGTGAACGCCGAGCCCACCATGGCGGCAGCGGTGGCCTTGCGGACACCCTTGACCGGGATACGGGTCTCCCGCGCGGTGTCGTACGTCGCCACGGGCGCCGCAGCGACGGGGGCGGGGGCCGGCACCACGGGTTCCGGGGCCTTCGGCGGGGCCACGGCCGCGTGCACGTCCTCGCGGGTGATGATGCCGTCCGGGCCGGACGGAACCACCGTGGTGAGGTCGACCCCGAGGTCCTTGGCGAGCTTGCGCACCGGCGGCTTGGCCAGCGGGCGGTCCTTCACCACCGCCGGGCCATGGCCGTTCAGCTCGGTCTGCACCGCCTGCACGGCCTGGACCGGGGCCTCCTGGACCGGGACCGTCGGACCCTTGCGCGGGCGGCGCTTGGTCGAGGACTGGGCCACGCCGTAGCCGACGAGGACCGGCTGGCGGCCCTCGGGCTTCTTCTCCGCCTCGGGCTCCGGGGCGGCTTCCACAGGCGCCGCTCCGCCCGACACATCCACCGCGATGATCGACATGCCCACGTCCACCGTGGTGCCCTCGGGGAAGTGCAGCTCGCGGACCACACCGTCGTAGGGGATGGGTAGTTCGACGGCGGCCTTGGCCGTCTCGACCTCGCACACCACCTGGCCGTCGGTGACCGTGTCACCGGGCTGGACGTACCACTTGAGGATCTCCGCCTCGGTGAGGCCCTCACCGACGTCCGGCATCTTGAACTCGCGTACGGACGCTTCCGTCATCGTCGTCACGACCCTCTCCTCAGTACGCCAGGGCACGGTCGACGGCGTCGAGCACCCGGTCCAGGCCCGGCAGGTACTCCTCCTCCAGACGCGCCGGCGGGTACGGGGCGTGATAGCCGCCGACCCTGAGCACCGGGGCCTCCAGGTGGTAGAAGCAGCGCTCCGTGATCCGGGCGGCGATCTCCGCGCCCGAGCCGAAGAACACCGGCGCCTCATGGACCACGACCAGGCGGCGGGTCCTCTCCACCGAGGCCTGGATGGAGTCGAAGTCGAGCGGGGAGACCGAGCGCAGGTCCAGGACCTCCAGGGAGCGGCCCTCCTCGGCGGCCGCGTCGGCGACCTCCTGGCAGAGCTTCACCATCGGGCCGTAGGCGGCGAGGGTCAGGTCGGTGCCGGCGCGCACGATCTGGGCCTTGTGCAGCGGCCCGGGGATCGCCTCGGTGTTGACCTCGGCCTTGTCCCAGTAGCGCCGCTTGGGCTCGAAGAAGATCACCGGGTCGTCGCTCTGGATGGCCTGCTGCATCATCCAGTACGCGTCGGAGGAGTTCGACGGGGAGACGATCTTCAGGCCCGCCACATGCGCGAACAGCGACTCGGGCGACTCCGAGTGGTGCTCGACCGCGCCGATGCCACCGCCGTAGGGAATGCGCACGACGACGGGGAGCTTGACCTTGCCCAGCGAGCGGGCGTGCATCTTGGCGAGCTGGGTGACGATCTGGTCGTAGGCCGGGAAGACGAAGCCGTCGAACTGGATCTCCACCACCGGGCGGTAGCCGCGCAGGGCGAGGCCGATCGCGGTGCCGACGATGCCGGACTCGGCGAGCGGGGTGTCGATGACCCGCTCCTCGCCGAAGTCCTTCTGGAGTCCGTCGGTCACGCGGAAGACGCCGCCGAGCTTGCCGACGTCCTCGCCCATGACGAGGACCTTGGGGTCGGCCTCAAGGGCCTTGCGCAGCGATTCGTTGACCGCCTTGGCGAGAGCCATCTTCTCGGCCATCTCACTTGCCCCCTTCCGCGTCCGCGAACGACGCCTGGTAGGCGGCGAACTGGGCGCGCTCCTCGTCGACGAGCGCATGCCCGTCCGCGTACACGTTCTCGAAGATGGCGAAGTGGTCCGGGTCCGGCATGGCACGGACCGCCTCGCGCACTCGCCTGCCCAACGCCTCGGACTCGGTCTCCAGTTCCGCGAAGAATCCCTCGTCCGCGTGGTTTGCGGACTCCAGGTACTGGCGAAGGCGCAGGATCGGGTCCTTGGCCTCCCAGGCCACGCGCTCGTCGTCGTGGCGGTACCGGGTCGGGTCGTCGGAGGTGGTGTGCGCGCCCATGCGGTAGGTGTACGCCTCGACCAGGGTCGGGCCCTCGCCGCTGCGGGCCCGCTCAAGCGCCCACTTGGTGACCGCGAGACAGGCCAGGACGTCGTTGCCGTCCACCCGGACGCCCGGGAAGCCGTAGCCCTGCGCGCGCTGGTAGAGCGGGACGCGGGTCTGCTTCTCGGTCGGCTCGGAGATCGCCCACTGGTTGTTCTGGCAGAAGAACACCACCGGCGCGTTGTAGACGGCCGAGAAGGTGAACGACTCCGCGACATCGCCCTGGCTGGAGGCGCCGTCGCCGAAGTAGGCGATCACCGCGCTGTCCGTGCCGTCCTTGGCGACGCCCATCGCGTAGCCGGTGGCGTGCAGGGTCTGCGAGCCGATGACGATCGTGTACAGCTGGAAGTTGTTGCTGTTCGGGTCCCAGCCGCCGTTGTTCACGCCACGGAACATGCCGAGCAGATTGGTGGGGTCGACCCCACGGCACCAGGCGACGCCGTGCTCACGGTAGGTCGGGAAGACGTAGTCGTCGTCGCGCAGGGCCCGGCCCGAACCGATCTGGGCGGCCTCCTGGCCGAGCAGCGAGGCCCACAGGCCCAGCTCGCCCTGGCGCTGCAGGGAGGTGGCCTCGGCGTCGAAGCGGCGGGTGAGCACCATGTCGCGGTAGAGACCGCGCAGCTCATCGGGGGTGATGTCGGCGACGTACTTGTCGTACACGGCGTTGTCCGCGTGCTTGACGCGCTTGCCCTCGGGCGTCAGCAACTGAACGAGTTCGGGCTTGGTGCTCGGGGACTTTTTGGTCCCGGCGCTGCGTCGCGGTTTGCGCGCGGCAGTGCTCTCCACGGTCACGTGTGCTCCTCCGTCGGTCCGGCCCCCGGGGTTGCCGGGTAGGCCAGTGCGGCTCACCTGGTCCGACACCCGTGCACGGGGTGGGTGTCACTCGGCCGGAACAGGCGTGACAGGTGCCCCGGCGAGCGCCCTGCAACCATCACGTTACCCAGTGCTCCACATTTCTGTGAAACCCCATTTGACCTGCGTTTTTGCTTGGATTTCCAAGTAAATCGCGAAGGACTCGAAGGGTGCTGGTCACAGCCTTGCAGGAGGCCGGAGCAACGGCACGTTATCCCGCGCACCCAGCTCACCGGAAGACTTTTCGTGTTCGACTTGTCGCGGACGCGAAGACGGAAAATCAGGGCATTTCTCCTCGCCGATGCCGACCGCCGAGGAGCGTCGAGCCGCAGTTCGGCCTGGAACGCCACTTCGAGAGCATCCCGTGACCGAAAGCGACTGACGTCGACTTTCTGTGACAACGCCCAGCTCACGGGTCCGGCTCGTGCCCTAGCATCTGGCGCGTGCCGCGCCCTTGTGTACCACCCCCCGTGCCTCACGCGCCCCCGCTGGGCGCCCTCCTCCGCCGGTACGCCGCCGGATGCGCCGTCACCTGTGAGCCCGTCGACCAAGGGCTGCTCAACCGCGGCTACCGGCTCCGCACCACCCGGGGCCGGTACTTCCTCAAGCACCACTTCGACCCCGAGACCGCCGACCCCGCCGCCATCGCCCGCCAGCACCGGGCCACCCAGCGCCTGGCCGGCCTCGGCGTCCCCGTGGCGCCTCCGCTGCCCGGGCGGGACGGCCGTACCGTCGCCGTCGTCGGCGGTCACGCCTACGCCCTGCACCCGTGGATCGACGGCCGGCACCGGCACGGCGGCCAGCTCACGCCGGGCCAGTGCACCCGGCTCGGCGCGCTGCTCGGGGCGGTCCACGCGGGCCTGGAGCGCGTGATGCCGCCGGAGGGGCGGGCGCCCGCGGTGAGCGCCGATCCCGAGGACACCTTCGTCCTCATCGAGGACCTCCTCGCCCGGGTACGCCGCCACCACCCCGCCGACTCCTTCGACGCGCTGGCCCGCCACCGGCTGCTCCAGCGGCGCGCGCTGCTGGAACGGCACGCCGACCGGCGTCCCCCGCGCGGGGGCTCGGTGGGCTGGGTGCACGGGGACTTCCACCCGTTCAACCTGCTCTACAAGGGCGACGCCCCCGCCGCGATCGTCGACTGGGACCGGCTGGGAGTACAGCCCCGCGCGGAGGAGGCGGTACGGGCCGCGGCGATCTTCTTCGTGCGGCCCGTCGGCACCCTGGACCTGCCGAAGGTGCGCGCCTACACGCGCGCGTACCGGCGCGCCGCGGGCGCCACGCCCTCCGAACTCGCGGCGGCCGTGCACCGGGTGTGGTGGGAGCGCCTCAACGACTTCTGGATGCTGCGCTGGCACTACGAGCGCGGCGACACCCGCGCCGACCCCCAGTTCCCGGCCGCCTCGGCGCTGGCGGTCTGGTGGACGCGGGAGTACGACGCGGTGTGCGACGCGTTCGTGGACTGAGCGTCAGCCCTCCAGGCCGCCCGTGGGGCCCTCGACCGTGCCGCCCGTCGGATCACCCGTCGGATCGGCCGGCTCGGTCTCCGTCCCGGTCGGGTCGTCAGTCGGCTCGGTCGGCTCGGTCGCCGTGTCCGTCGGCTCCGGCGACTCGCTGGTGGCCGTCTCGGACGGCGAGTACGTCGGCGAGGGCGCCTGCGTCCAGCCCGAGCCGCCGTCCGTGCCGCTGTTGTCCTCCGTGGCCGTGTCGGTGGGGCCCTCGGTCGCGTCGTCGCTCGGCGTCTCGCTGGCCGTCTCGTCGTCCTTGGACTGCGAGACGCTCGGCGACTTCGTGGTGTCCGTGCCGGGGTTCTTGCCGTCGCCGCCGTTCAGCGCGAGGGCGACGCCCGCCGCGATGGCGATCACCGCGAGCACGGCGAGGATCCACAGCTTGCCGCGGCCGCTGCCCTTGTTGCCGTGCCCCTCGAAGCCTCCGTCGTCCCCGCCGCCGTAGCGGCCGCCGGCCAGGATCGGCTGCGGGATCTGCGAGGTACCGGAGGCGTCGGCGCCGGGGTGACCCATCACCGCGGTCTGCGCGAAGCCCGCCGAGGGGGTGTGCCGGCCGTCGTGCGTGTCGACCGGCCCGGTGTTCCAGGTGCCGGTGTGGCCGCCCTGGTCGTACAGCATCTGCAGGCCGTACTGGACCAGGCCGCGCATCTCCTCGGCGGTCTGGAAACGGTCGTCCGGCTCCTTGGCGAGGGAGCGCATGACCAGGCCGTCCAGCTCCGGCGGCGAGGCGTCGGAGGCCTCCGACGGGGGCGTCGGGATGTCCTGGACGTGCTGGTAGACCACCGACAGCGGGGTCTCACCGGTGAACGGGGGCCGCAGCGCGAGGAGTTCGTAGAGGAGGCAGCCCGTCGCGTACAGGTCGGAGCGGTGGTCGACCGCCTTGCCGAGCGCCTGCTCGGGCGACAGGTACTGGGGCGTGCCCATGACCATGCCGGTCTGGGTCATCGTCGTGGACGCGCCGTGCAGGGCGCGGGCGATGCCGAAGTCCATCACCTTGACGGCGCCGTTGTTGGTGATGATGACGTTCGCCGGCTTGATGTCGCGGTGCACGATGCCGTGCTGGTGCGAGTAGGCGAGCGCCTCCAGCACCCCGGAGACGATGATCAGCGCCTGCTCGGGCCCGGGCGCCTCGGCGTTGATGAGAAGGTCGCGGATGGTGCGGCCCTCGACCAGCTCCATGACGATGTACGGCACGCTCTGGCCGCCCACGAAATCTTCACCGGAGTCGTACACGGCGACGATCGCATGGTGGTTGAGACCGGCCACCGACTGCGCTTCGCGGGTGAAACGCGCCTTGGAGACCGGGTCCTCGGCAAGATCGGCGCGCAGCAGCTTGACCGCGACGGTACGTCCCAGACGTACGTCCTCGGCCGCGAACACCTCGGCCATGCCGCCCCGGCCGAGTCTGCGGGTGAGCCGATACCGGCCGTCCCCGACCAGCCCGCCGTTACCCCACAGCTCCGGCGCATCCGACATACCGCCGCCAGTCGCCTCGGGGTCGGACGGGCCCTGAGCGCGCTGCTGCTGTGCCATCAGTCCTCGCCGTCGTTTCTGCCCGCGGTGCGCGCGGTGTTGTTACGGTCTCCGTCGGCCACGCTACAGCCTCCGCGCAAGCCGCCGGTCCGGGATGGGACCCGCGGCCGGTCCGGGACGGACCGGCCATGAAACCCGCAAGCCGGTCCGTCGTGCAAATTCTGTGTACCGGCCGTAGGGCGCCTGTAACGCTTGCGCGACTCTTCTTTCGCGTACGGTCACGGAACGGGCACCGAGCTTGACGTGTCAGTGCCCTGGGGCAGACTTGGCCGGGAATAGCACTTTGGATCAACGACAGTCGGCGCCTGAAAGGCTATGGGGGACACAGAGACATGAGCCAGGACGCCGCACACGGCCGGTATGCGGGGCGGGCGCTCGGCGGTGGCCGTTATCAGCTGCGCGACCTGCTGGGTGAGGGCGGCATGGCCTCGGTGCACCTCGCCTACGACGCCGTGCTGGACCGTCAGGTCGCGGTCAAGACACTCCACACCGACCTCGGCCGCGAGCAGGCCTTCCGCGAGCGCTTCCGCCGCGAGGCCCAGGCCGTGGCCAAGCTCACGCACACCAACATCGTCTCGGTCTTCGACACCGGCGAGGACGATGTCGACGGAATGACGACGCCGTACATCGTCATGGAGTACATCGAGGGCCGCCCGCTGGGCTCGGTGCTCGACGAGGACGTACGGCAGTACGGCGCGATGCCCGCCGACAAGGCGCTGAAGATCACCGCGGATGTGCTGGCGGCGCTGGAGATCAGCCATGAGATGGGGCTGGTCCACCGGGACATCAAGCCGGGCAACGTGATGATGACCAAGCGTGGCGTGGTCAAGGTCATGGACTTCGGCATCGCGCGGGCCATGCAGTCGGGCGTCACCTCGATGACGCAGACCGGCATGGTGGTCGGCACCCCGCAGTACCTGTCTCCCGAGCAGGCGCTCGGCCGGGGCGTGGACGCGCGCTCCGACCTCTACTCGGTCGGCATCATGCTGTTCCAGCTGGTCACCGGGCGGCTGCCGTTCGAGGCCGACTCGCCGCTGGCCATCGCGTACGCGCATGTGCAGGAGGAGCCGGTGGCGCCCTCCTCCGTCAACCGCTCGCTGCCGCCCGCGGTGGACGCGCTGGTCGCCCGCGCGCTGCGGAAGAACCCGAACGAGCGCTTCCCGAGCGCCGAGGCCATGCGCGACGAGTGCCTGCGGGTGGCGTCCTCCTTCCAGGCCGCCGCGCCGAACATCGTGCCGGGCGCGCAGACCTCCAGCGGCGCGGGCGTCGGCTCCGCCGTCTTCCCGCCGGTCGACCAGTCGACCCCGGCGCCCACGGGCCCGGTCCAGACGCCGTACCAGCCGAACCCGTACGGCACTCCGGCCCCGACGCCGGCTCCTTCCTACGGCTACCCGCAGCAGCCCGGCTACCAGACGCCGGCGCCCGGCGGATACGGAGCGACTCCGCCGCCGTACAACATCACCCCGCACCCGGCCTCGTCCGGTTCCGGGGGCGGGCGCAGGAGCAACAAGCCGGTGATCATCGGCGCGATCGTGGTCTCCGTGCTCGCGGTCGGCGGTCTGATCGCGGCGCTGACGCTGAACGGGGGCGGCACCGACGACGACCCGTCGGCCGGCTCCAGCAAGTCGCCCTCCGTGGTGGAGGGCCACCGCGGCCCGGACAAGACGAAGGTCATCGAGACCGAGAAGTGCACCGAGCCTGTGGAGTCGTACAACGACCCCGACATGGTGGAGATGCCGAACTTCGCCTACAAGAACTACGACTCGGTGCGCGCCTGCGCCCGGGCCGCCGGATGGCAGGTCGAGCGCAAGGACGTGGACGAGAACACCTTCGGCCAGGACACGGTGATGGAGCAGTTCCCGGCAGCGGGGACCGACATCGACCCGGAGAACCCGCCGAAGATCTCGCTCAACGTCTCCACGGGCAACCCGGCGTAGTCATGGCGAAGGGCCCGGCCGGAGCCGGCCGGGCCCTTCTGCTGTCTACAGGTATGGCCCGCCCGAGCGGCCGCCCGGGTGGTGGGGCTCCTCGCCGTCCTGGCCGACGCCCGGGGGGAGGGCGCGGCGCATCTGTTCCAGCTGAGCCCGGGCCGCCATCTGCTGGGCGAACAGGGTGGTCTGGATGCCGTGGAAGAGGCCCTCCAGCCAGCCGACCAACTGGGCCTGCGCGATGCGCAGTTCCGCGTCGGACGGGGTCGCCTCATCGGTGAAGGGCAGGGACAGGCGCTCCAGTTCCTCGACGAGCTCGGGGGCCAGGCCGTCCTCCAGCTCCTTCACCGAACTGGCGTGGATCTCCTTGAGCCGGACCCGGCTGGCCTCGTCGAGGGGGGCCGCGCGCACCTCCTCCAGCAGCTGCTTGATCATGCTGCCGATCCGCATGACCTTCGCCGGCTGCTCCACCTGCTCCGTCACCGGAATCTCGCGGGAGTCCTCGTCCGCGTTGCCACCGCTGAGCGCCATGCCGTCCTGGCCCACGACCAGGATCTGCGGGTTCTCCGGCGACCTTTCGTTCCTCGGCATCTCCATGCCGCCATTCTCTCGCACCCGTACATCTCATCAGCGTGGTGCCCCCCGCGACAGGTGATCCACCGTTTACGTGCGCGGACTTTCCGTCACCCGGTGGAGGTGTCCGGAATGCCGGACCTGCCCGGCGGTGTGAGGCTGGTGCCGTGACTCCATGGCTGCGGACAGTGCGGGCGACGGGACTGACCGTCGTCCTCGCGGCGGGCTGGGGGTGCGGGGTGGCGTACGGCGAGGAGGGCTCGCCGTCGGCTTCCTCGTCGGCCTCCGCCTCGCCCTCCCGGGCCGGGAGCGTGGCCGGGGAGGGTCGGGAGCGGCCCGGGCGGCAGGAGGAGCAGGTGCCCGAGGCCGAGGAGGAGGCGCCCGTGGCCGAGCCCTCCCCCACGGCGGTGACCGAGGCCGTCGACCCGCCTGTGCCCGCAGGACAGGACGTGCGGGCCAAGCCCGTCCTTCATCAGGTGCTGCCGCTGGGGAGCGGGCTGATGCTCATCGGGCTCGGCCTGGGGCTGGCCTTCGTGGGCCTGCGGCTGCGGCGTACGGGCTGATCCGTCACTCCGTCACGAGCAGCACCTTTCCGACGTGCCCGCTCTCCTCCACGATCCGGTGCGCGGCGGCCGCGTCCCGCATCGGGACCTCCCGGTCGACCACCGGACGCACATGCCCGCCGTCCAGCAGCGGCCACACATGCTCGCGTACGGCCGCGACGATCGCCGTCTTCTCGGTCAGCGGGCGGGCCCGCAGCGAGGTCGCGCTGACCGCGGCGCGCTTGTTCAGGAGCGTGGCGATGTTCAGCTCGCCCTTGATGCCGCCCTGCATGCCGATGATCGCGAGGCGGCCGTTGACCGCGAGGGCCCGGACATTGCGGTCCAGGTACTTGGCGCCCATGTTGTCGAGGATGACGTCGGCGCCCGCGCCGTCCGTCGCGTTCTTGACCTCCTCGACGAAGTCCTGCTCCTTGTAGTTGACCAGGATGTCCGCACCCAGCTCCGCGCACCGGTCCAGCTTCTCCCGCGTGCCGGCCGTGACCGCGACCTTCGCGCCGACGGCCTTGGCGAGCTGGATCGCCATGGTGCCGATGCCGCTGGAGCCGCCGTGCACCAGCAGCGTCTCGCCCGGGCGCAGGTGGGCGATCATGAAGACGTTCGACCAGACCGTGCACACCACCTCGGGCAGCGCCGCCGCCCGCACCAGGCCGACACCCTTGGGTACGGGCAGCAGCTGTCCCGCCGGGACGACGACCTTCTCGGCGTATCCGCCGCCCGCGAGCAGGGCGCACGCCTCGTCGCCGACGGCCCAGCCGGAGACACCGGGGCCGATCGCGGCGATCCGCCCGGAGCACTCCAGGCCCGGGTAGGGGGACGCGCCGGGCGGCGGGTTGTAGAAGCCCTGCCGCTGCAGAATGTCGGCCCGGTTCACGGCGCTCGCCGCCACCTCGACCAGGACCTCGCCCTCTGCGGGCACCGGATCCGGCACCTCGGCCCAGACCAGCGCCTCGGGCCCACCGGGTTCGTCAATCGTGATCGCATGCATGGAGCCGACGCTACCCCTCGGTCCACGGTCCCATCCCGGCTCCGTCCTTGGACCGGTCTGCTGAGAAATCCGTGTGCGCGACCGATGAGTTCGGGCGACGGTAAAGGTCTCCCCATGCGTAACCCAAGTACGCGGAAGACCGAAGACGCGGAAGACCGAAGTACGCGGAAGGACATCCCGCCATGAGCCAGCACACGTCAGCCCTGGCCATCGAGACCGCGGGCCTGGTGAAGACGTTCGGCGACACCAGGGCCGTCGACGGCGTCGATCTGTCGGTCCCGGCCGGCACGGTCCATGGCGTCCTCGGCCCGAACGGCGCACGATGCGGCTGTACAACCGCAAGTGAGGGTCAGTCCTGCGGGATCGGGCGGACGTCGGGCGCGACCTGCGTGCCCGGCGTCGCCCGCACGATGGTGATCAGCCGGTCCGTCGGCTGGAGCGTGCCGACGTCCGCGTCGTCGTAGCCGAGCACCCGGTGCCCGCGTACGACGCTCACCACCAGGTCGGCCGTCTCCCTGGGACCCTTGCCCACCTCGGCCTTTATGACCGGCCGTTCGACGATGTCGAGCCCGCTGCCCTGCTGGATCAGGTCCTCCATCACCATGCCGGCGGCGGGGCTGAGCACCGACAGACCGAGCAGCCGGCCGGCCGCGCTGGCGCTGGTGATGACCGCGTCCGCGCCGGACTGCTTCAGCAGCGGGGCGTTCTCCTCCTCGCGGACCGCTGCCACGATCTTCGCCCCGCGGTTGAGCTGGCGGGCCGTCAGCGTCACCAGGACGGCGGTGTCGTCGCGCTGGGTGGCGATGATGACCTTCCGGGCCTTGTGCACCTCGGCCCGCCTCAGCACATCGCTGCGGGTGGCGTCGCCCACGATGCCCGCGTAGCCCTCGGCGGTCGCGGCGTCGATCACCTTGCTGCTGGGGTCGACCACGATGACCTGTTCCTTCTTCAGACCCGTCGCACAGACGGTCTGGATCGCCGAGCGCCCCTTGGTGCCGAAGCCGACGACGACGGTGTGGTCACGCAAGGTGGACCTCCAGCGGTTCAGACGCCATTCCTCCCGGGTGCGCTCGGTGAGGACCTCCAGCGTGGTGCCGACCAGGATGATCAGGAACAGCACTCGCATCGGCGTGATGACGAAGATGTTGGTGAGCCGGGCGGCGTCACTGACCGGGGTGATGTCGCCGTATCCGGTGGTGGAGAGGCTGACGGTCGCGTAGTAGAAGGCATCGAGCAGGTCCACGGAGCCGTCGGAGCTGTCGTTGTAGCCGTCGCGGTCGGCGTAGACGATGAGCGCGGTCCCCACCAGCAAGGACAGCGCCATGATCACCCGCTTGGCGACCTGGCGGAACGGGTGCTCCACCACCTTCCTCGGCAGCTTCACCCGATGAGTCACCACACGTTCGTCCGGCTGGCGCGCGATGACGTCGTGGCCCGGAAGTTTCACGTGAAACACACCCCGATCCCTGAGGACGCCCAGGGCAGCTCCAGCAGTTCCGCCTCTTGACCGGCCTCGGTCCCGCCCGGCGGTACGACGGCCAGGGCGTCGGCGGCCGCGATGCCCCGCAGCATCGCCGGGCCGTTGTAGTGCAGCGGCACCGCGCAGTCACCGCGCAGCACCACGGGGATGAGCCGGGTGTCGTACGGATGCCCGTGCGTCGCGTCCCGCAAGGGCAGCGTGTACGGCTCGGCGGCGGGGCGGGCCGCGAGGGTGCGCAGCAGGGGCTCGGCGAGCGTCAGCAGGCCGGAGACGGCCGCGAGGGGATTGCCGGGCAGGCCGACCAGGTGCTGGTTCTCCTTGGTGCGGGCCAGCAGCATGGGGTGGCCCGGGCGCACCTTGACGCCGTTGACCAGGAGTTCGGCGTCGAGGCGGCGCAGGGTGGGATGGACATGGTCCACGGGTCCGGAGGCGGTCCCGCCGGTGGTGACGATCAGGTCGGCCTCGGAGTAGGCGATGGCCTTGTGGAGCGCGTCGCCGTCGTCGCCGAGCCGGCGCACGGTGGTGACCTCCGCGCCCAGCGCCCGCAGCCAGGGCGGCAGCATCGGGCCGAGCGCGTCCCGGATCAGCCCGTCGTGGGGCCGTCCCTCGGTGAGCAACTCGTCACCCAGGACGAGTACGTCGACGCGCGGCCGGGGTACGCCGGTGACGGTGTCGTAGCCCGCGGCGGCGGCGAGGCCCAGGACGGCAGGGGTCACCAGGGTGCCTACGGGGAGCAGTTGGTCGCCGGAGCGGCACTCCTGGCCGCGGGGGCGGATGTCCTGGCCGTGCTGGAAGGCGCGGGTGCTGTGCAGCCGGCCCTTGTCGTCGGTGCGGCCGTGCTCGCTGCGCAGGACGGCGGTGGTGTCCAGGGGGATCCGGGCGCCGGTGGCGATGCGGACCGCCTCGCCGTCGGTGAGCGGCGCGGGTTCGGCGTGCCCGGCCAGGACGCCGGTCTCCCGTACGGCCCAGGGGCCGGGTCCGGCGACCGCCCAGCCGTCCATCGCGGAGGTGTCGAAGGAGGGCAGATCGGTGAGGGCGGTGAGGGGGGCGGCGAGGGTGAGGCCGAGCGACTCTTCGAGGGGCACGGAGACGGGGGTGCGGCGGGCTCCGCGCTGCCGGCCCGCGCGGGCCGCGATGGTGCGGGCCTCGGGCCAGGGGGTGGCCCGGTGGTGCTCGGTCCGGTGCCGCTGTGAGGGGTCGGGACGGTGGATCGGCGCGGGTGTGTGGTCGCCGGGGGGCGGGTTCTCCTTCACGAGCGCGAGCACCTCCTCGACGTCGAGGTCCTCGGCGTCCTGGTCGTCCCGGACGCTGCGGGCGGTCATCCGGCGTCCGGGGTGGCGTTGGGCTCCGCGTCCGCGGCGGCGCTCGGGCTCTCCTCCCGGGCCCAGCGCGCGGCGAGGTCCGCGGCCTTGCGGGCGGCCTCGGCGACCGCCTCGGGGCCGCCCTGGGCCTGGGCCGCCGCGTAGCCGACGAGGAAGGTGGTCAGCGGGGCCGCGGGCCGCGCGACGCCGTGGGCGGCGTCACGGGCGAGGTCCAGCAGGACCTTGGTGTCGACGTCGAGGTCGATGCCCAGTTCGTCCTTGACTGCGGAAATCCATTCATCCAACACGTGCCCATGCTCCCTGATACGTGCCCTGGCGGTGGCGATGTCGTCCCAGGTGTCGCAGTCGAAGGACGCGACGGGTCCGGGGACGCGGCTGAGGCGGAGCCCGGCGGTGAGCCGGCGCAGCGGCAGGCCGGTGAGGCCGCCGTGCTCCTTGTCGAGCGCCGCGAGGCCCTCGCGCAGCACCGGCGCGCGGTACGCGGCGACGAGGGGCTGGTCGCGGCCTTCGGCGTCGGTGAGCAGCACGCCGTCCTCGGAGCCGTCCCGCAGCACGGCCAGGAGCTGCCGGACGGTGGCCGGATCGAGGAACGGCAGGTCGGCGGAGAGCAGCACGACCCGGTCCGCGGTGGTGAGCCGCAGGCCCGCGTCGAGGGCGGCGAGCGGGCCGCCGCCGGGTGGCTCCTCGCGGGCCCAGGTCACCGGGCGGGCGGTGTCCCTGGGGCCGGCGACGACGACGGTGGTGCGCGCGTCGGCGCAGGCGGCGAGCACCCGGTCGAGCAGCGGGCGCCCGCCGACACCGATGCCGGGCTTGTCGGCGCCGCCGAGCCGCCGGGCTGCGCCCCCGGCGAGCACGACGGCGTCGTACGCCTCGGTTCCCGGGCCGCCCGGGGGCTCGTACGCGGTCACCCCCTGAGTATGCGTGTCCCGGCGATCACAGGGAACGGTCGGGGCGGCCGGGCCGTCACAGTGTGCGCAGCAGCACCGCCGGCTGTTCCACGCAGTCCGCGACATGGCGCAGGAAGCCGCCCGCCGTGCCGCCGTCGCAGACCCGGTGGTCGAAGGTGAGCGAGAGCTGCACGACCTGGCGCACCGCCAGCTCGCCCTCGTGCACCCACGGCTTGGGGATGATGCGGCCGACGCCGAGCATCGCGGCCTCGGGGTGGTTGATGATCGGGGTGGAGCCGTCGACTCCGAACACGCCGTAGTTGTTCAGCGTGAAGGTGCCGCCGGTGAGTTCCGCCGGTGTCAGGACGCCGGTGCGGGCCGACTCGGTGAGCCGGGCGAACTCCGCGGTGAGCGATTCCGCGTCCCGCGCGTGGGCGTCCCGGACGACCGGGACGACCAGGCCCCGCTCGGTCTGCGCGGCGAAGCCGAGGTGGATGTGGTCGTACTGGACGACCTCCCTGGCCTCCAGGTCCACGCTGGAGTTGAGCTCGGGGAACCGGGCGAGGGCGGCGGTGCAGATGCGGGCCAGCAGCGCCAGGAGGGAGATCTTCGGGCCGCCCGCGGCGTTCATCGCGGTACGGGCGCGCATCAGCTCGGTGGCGTCGGCGTCCACCCAGCAGGTCGCGTCGGGGATCTCCCGCCGACTGCGGGAGAGCTTGTCCGCCACGGCACCGCGGACGCCCTTGAGGGGGGTGCGGGTCCCTCCGGGGGTGACGGGGGCGGAGGGGGTGACAGAGACCGCGGGGGCTGGTGGGGCGGGCGCCGCGGCTGTACGCCCCTGTGCGGCGGCGGCAGCACGCAGGGCGTACTCCACGTCGGCGCGCAGGATCAGTCCCTCGGGCCCGGAGCCGGTGAGCTCCCGGAGGTCGAGGCCGTTCTCGCGGGCGAGACGGCGGACGAGGGGGGAGATCACGGGGACCGGCCCCTCGGGCACCTCGGGCACCTCGGGCGCGGGAGCCGTGCCGTTGGCCGACGGCTGGGCCTGCCGTACCCGCCTGCGCCGCGCCGGCGCCTCCGACGTGCCGTAACCGACCAGGACGTTGCCCGACCCCTCGGTGTCACCGTCGCCGGAGGACGGCGCGCCCACGGCGACCGTGATCAGCGGCGCCCCCACGGGAAGCTCCGTGCCCTCCTCGCCGAAGCGGGCGGTGACCACGCCGGCGTAGGGGCAGGGGACGTCGACCATCGCCTTCGCGGTCTCGACCTCGACGACCGGCTGGTCGACGGCGACGACATCGCCGACCTGGACCAGCCAGCGCACGATCTCCGCCCCGGTGAGCCCCTCCCCGAGATCGGGGAGCTTGAACTCCAGCACCTGTGCCATCAGCTCTCGGCCTCCCATTGCAGACGCCCCACGGCGTCCAGGATCCGGTCCACGCCGGGCAGGTGGTGACGCTCCAGCATCGGCGGCGGGTAGGGGATGTCGAACCCGGCCACCCGGAGCACCGGCGCCTCCAGATGGTGGAAGCAGCGCTCCGTGACGCGGGCCGCGATCTCCCCTCCCGGGCCGCCGAACCCGCCCGACTCGTGCACGACGACCGCTCGCCCGGTCCGCCGTACCGAGGCGCAGACCGTCTCGTCGTCGAACGGCACCAGTGAGCGCAGGTCGACGACTTCCAGGTCCCACCCCTCCTCGCGGGCCGCCTCGGCGGCTTCGAGGCAGACGGGCACGGACGGGCCGTACGTGATCAGCGTGGCGCTCCGGCCCGAGCGCCGCACCACCGCGCGGCCGATCGGTTCAACGCTCTGCGGGTCCTCCGGGTTCCAGGAGTCCTTCGACCAGTACAGCCGCTTGGGCTCCAGGAAGACGACCGGGTCGTCGGAGGCGATGGAGGCGCGCAGCAGACCGTAGGCGTCGGCGACGGTGGCGGGGGTGACGACATGGAGGCCCGGGGTCGCCATGTAGTACGCCTCGGAGGAGTCGCTGTGGTGCTCGACGCCGCCGATGCCGCCGCCGTAGGGGACACGGATGGTGATGGGCAGGGGCATGGTGCCGCGGGTGCGGTTGCGCATCCGGGAGACATGGCTGATCAGCTGCTCGAACGCCGGGTAGGCGAAGGCGTCGAACTGCATCTCCACGACCGGGCGCAGTCCGTACATCGCCATGCCGACGGCGGTGCCGAGGATGCCGGCCTCGGCGAGCGGGGTGTCGGTGCAGCGGTCCTCGCCGAACTCCTTGGCGAGTCCGTCGGTGACCCGGAAGACACCGCCGAGGGTGCCGACGTCCTCGCCCATCACGTGCACGGACGGGTCGTCCGCCATGGCGTCGCGCAACGCGCGCGTGAGGGCCTGCGCCATGGTGGCGGGCTTGAGGGCGACGGTGGTCATCGCGGGTCCCCCTCGGCGTCCAGCTCGGACCGCAACTGGGTCTGCTGTTCGCGCAGTTGCTGGGTGGGCTCGGCGTACACATGGGCGAACAGGTCCATGGGGTCGAGCACCGGGTCCTGGTTCATGCGCTCGCGCAGGTCCGCGGCCATCGCCTCGGCGGCGTCCTTCGCGGCCTGCTTGCCGGCCTCGTCGAGCAGGCCGCGCTCGGTGAGCTCGTGCTCCAGCAGGGCGATCGGGTCGTGTCCGCGCCAGGTCTCGACCTCGGCGTCGCCGCGGTAGCGGGTGGCGTCGTCGGCGTTGGTGTGGGCGTCGATCCGGTAGGTGATCGCCTCGATGAGGGTGGGACCGCCGCCCGCACGCGCGTGGCGTACGGCGTCGGTGAGCACCTCGTGCACGGCGGCGGCGTCGTTGCCGTCGACCAGGCGGCCGGGCATGCCGTAGCCGACGGCCTTGTGGGCCAGCGACGGGGCCGCGGTCTGCTTGGCGAGCGGGACGGAGATCGCGAAGCCGTTGTTCTGGACCAGGAAGACGACCGGCGCCTGCCAGACGGCGGCGAAGTTCAGCGCCTCGTGGAAGTCGCCCTCGCTGCTGCCGCCGTCGCCGACCAGGGCGAGCGCGACCACGTCGTCGCCCTTGAGGCGGGCGGCGTGGGCGAGTCCGACGGCGTGCGGAAGCTGGGTGGCGAGCGGCGTGCACAGGGGGGCGACGCGGTGCTCGCGCGGGTCGTAGCCGGTGTGCCAGTCGCCGCGCAGCAGGGTGAGTGCCTGGACGGGGTCCACACCGCGGGCGACGGCCGCGAGGGTGTCGCGGTAGCTCGGGAAGAGCCAGTCGCGCTCCTCCAGGGCGAGCGCGGCGGCGACCTCGCAGGCCTCCTGGCCGGTGGTGGACGGGTAGACGGCGAGACGGCCCTGCTTGGTCAGGGCGGTGGCCTGGGCGTTGTACCGACGGCCGCGCACCAGCTCGGCGTAGAGGCGGCGCAGCAGGCCGGGGTCGGCCTTGGCTGCCGCTTCCGTGCCGAGGACGCGGTAGGGCTCCGCGTCGGGCAGCAGCGGCGCGGGGTCGGTACGGGGCTGCCAGGCGGGCGGCGGCGATGGCCGGTACGCGCCCCGCTGCTCCATGACCGTCATGACGGCACCTCCTCGTGGGAGCGGCTACGGGAGGCGTGTCGGCTGTGACCCGCCTCACCTACCGATTGTTCGGTCGCTGGCACATTTTGGCTACAGGCCCCTCCAGGCTGTGGACAAACGGTTCTCCACAGCCTGGAATGAACGCAGTACGTCCACGACAGCAAGGCGGGGGGACATGGCACCTGAACAAATGGCCGAAGGCCCCGAGGGCGGCGCCCTGTCGCCGCCGCGTCCCCTCGACGCCATCGATCAGGACATCCTGCAGATGCTCCAGGCGGACGGCCGCGCCTCGATACGGTCCGTCGCCGAGCGGGTCCATGTCTCGCGCGCCAACGCCTACGCGCGCATCAACCGCCTCATCGAGGACGGTGTCATCCGGGGGTTCGGGGCCCGCGTCGACCATGAACGCGCCGGGCACGGGACGTCGGCGTACATCACGTTGAAGATCGTGCAGAACAGCTGGCGCACGGTGCGCGAGCAGCTCAGGGAGTTGCCCGGGGCCTCGCACATCGCGCTGGTGGGCGGCGACTTCGACGTCCTGCTGCTGGTGCACACGCCCGACAACCGGGCGCTGCGCGAACTGGTGCTCACCCGGCTCCAGGCCATCCCCGAGGTGCTCAGCACGCGCACCCTGCTGGTCTTCGAGGAGGAGGACCTGGAGCCGCAGGGCTGACTCAGGCGGCCCTGCGCAGCCCGCCGAAGACGACCTGCACGACGGCGTCGGCGACCTCGCGCTCGTCCATGCCCCGGCTGTCCGGGCGGTACCACTCCACGATCGAGTTGATCATCCCGAAGACGAGCCGGGTGGCGAGCCGCACCTCCACATCGCCGCGGACGTCCCCGTCGGCGGCCGCCGCCTTCAGCAGCTCGGCGACCTTGTGGTCGAAGTCGCGGCGCCGCTCCAGCGCCCACCGCTCGGTGCCGGTGTTGCCGCGCACCCGCAGCAGCAGCGTCACATACGGCAGCTCGGCTATCAGCACCTCGACCATGCGCCGTACGACATGCTCCAGACGCTCCGAGGCGCGACCCACGCGCGCGGGCTCCTCGTCGAGGATCCCGAAGAGGCCGTCCAGCGCCCGGCTCACGGCCCGGCGCAGCAGTTCCTCCTTGCCGGTGACGTGGTGGTAGATCGACGACTTGGAGATGCCGGCGGCGCGCGAGAGATGCTCCATGGAAGTGCCGTCGTAGCCGCGCTCGTTGAAGACCTGGACGGCGACCGTCAGCAGCGTCTCGGGGGTGTACGTGTCGCGCTTGGCGGTCGTCATGAGCCGCTGCCCTCCCGCTTGTCCGTGGCGTACGCGTGCCGGTACAGCGCGAGGGAGGGCGCGTACCGCCCGGAGGGGTCGCGCAGATGGAGGTCGTCGAGGAGGGCGTAGGCCCAGTTCCGGCCGAGCCGGCGGCTCCACTCGAAGGGGCCGAGGGGGTAGTTGACGCCGAGGCGCATGGCCGTGTCGACGTCCTCCTCGGTGGCCACGCCCTTGGCGACCGCGTCATGGGCCAGGTCGACGATCCGGGCGACCGTACGGGCGACGATCATGCCGGGCACGTCGCCGATGACGCTGACGTCCTTGCCGAGCGCCTGGAACAGGCCGATGGCCTCGGCGAGGGTCGCCGGGGAGGTGTCCTGGGAGGCGGACAGGGCGATCCGGGTGGCGCGGCGGTAGTCGAGCGCGAGGTCGAAGTAGACGACGTCCCGGAACTCCACCGACGTCTGCCCGTCGGCGAGCGCCAGCTGGCCGCCGGACGGCAGCACCAGCCGCGTGCCGTGGTCCTCGTCCTCCTCGCGCACCGAGATGCCCGCCTCGCGCAGCAGCGTGAGCAGTTCGGCGGCCGGGCCCAGATCGCCCTCGGCGACGACGTAGGCGGGCGGGCGTTCCCGCTCCGCGGTGTGCGGTTCGGAGCGCTCGGCACCCTCGGCGTAGTCGTACCAGCCGTGCCCGCTCTTGCGGCCGAGGCGGCCTGACTCGACGAGGCGGCGCTGGGCGAGCGAGGGCGTGAAGCGGACGTCCTGGAAGAAGGACTGCCACACCGAGTGGGTGACGGACTCGTTGACGTCCTGCCCGATGAGGTCGGTGAGTTCGAAGGCGCCCATCCTGAAGCCGCCGCACTCGCGCAGGACGGCGTCGATGGTGGCCGGGTCCGCGCCCTGGGCCTCGTAGACGGCGAAGGCCTCGGCGTAGAAGGGCCGCGCGATGCGGTTGACGATGAAGCCGGGGGTGTCGGCGCAGGCGACCGGCGTCTTGCCCCACGCGCGTGCCGTCTCGTACGCGCGCGTGGCCGAGGTGACGTCGGTGGCGAACCCGGAGACGACCTCGACCAGCGGCAGCAGCGGGGCCGGGTTGAAGAAGTGCAGGCCCACGAAGCGGCCGGGGTTCGCGAGGGCGCCGCCGATGGCGGTGACGGACAGCGACGAGGTGTTGGTGGCGAGCAGGCAGTCCTCGGAGACGACGTCCTCCAGCGCCCGGAAGAGCTCCTGCTTGACGTCGAGGCGCTCCAGGACGGCCTCGACGACCAGGGCGCAGTCGGCGAGGTCGGTGAGGTGCTCGGCGGGCAGCAGCCGGGCGCGCGCCGCGTCCCGGTCGGTGTCGGTGAGGCGGTCCTTCTCGACGAGCCGGTCGAGGCGGGCGCCGATCGCGGCGGCCGCTTCCGCGGCCTTTCCGGGCGCGGCGTCGTACAGGCGTACGGGGTGGCCGGCGACCAGCGCGACCTGGGCGATGCCCTGGCCCATGGTGCCGGTGCCGACGACGGCCACGGGGCTGCTGAGGTCGAGTGCTGTCATGTGCGCGATCCTCCCGCACGGGGTTTTCCACAGATGCGGCGGACCCCCTTGAACCGACCGATCGTTCGGTTACTCTAACTCTGACTGGCTGTTCCTGCCCATGTTTCTGCCGAGTCATGAACTCGACGAGGAGTTCCTGACACAAGGAGTTGGTCCCGCATGGCCGCCGCCCTCACCCCTCACGACCTGATCGCCAAGCACCGGCCCACCCTCGACCAGGCGCTCGAAGCGATCCGTACACGCGCGTACTGGTCCCCGCACCCCGAGCACCCCAAGGCCTACGGCGAGAACGGCAGCCTGGACATGGCCGCGGGCAAGGCCGCCTTCGACGCCCTCCTCGGCACCCGCCTCGACCTCGGCCAGCCCGGCACCGACGACTGGGTGGGCGGCGAGGTCTCCCCGTACGGCCTCGCGCTGGGCGTGGAGTACCCGCACGCCGACGTGGACGTGCTGCTGCCCGCCATGAAGGCCGGACAGCGCGCCTGGCGGGACGCGGGCGCGGAGATCCGCGCGGTGGTCTGCCTGGAGATCCTCAAGCGGATCAGCGACCGGACGCACGAGTTCGCGCACGCGGTCATGCACACCTCCGGACAGGCGTTCATGATGGCGTTCCAGGCGGGCGGCCCGCACGCGCAGGACCGCGGGCTTGAGGCGGTGGCGTACGCGTACGTGGAGCAGGTCCGCACCCCCGACACCGCGGAGTGGACCAAGCCGCAGGGCAAGAAGGACCCACTGGCCATGACCAAGGCGTTCACGCCGGTGCCGCGCGGGATCGCGCTGATGATCGGCTGCAACACCTTCCCGACCTGGAACGGCTACCCGGGTCTCTTCGCCTCCCTCGCCACGGGCAACGCCGTGCTGGTGAAGCCCCACCCCCGCGCGGTGCTGCCGCTCGCACTGACGGTCCAGGTCGCGCGCCAGGTGCTGGCCGAGGCCGGATTCGACCCGAACCTCGTCGCGCTCGCCGCGGAGCGGCCCGGTGAGGGCATCGCCAAGACCCTCGCCGTGCGGCCCGAGATCCGGATCATCGACTACACCGGCTCGACCTCCTTCGGCGACTGGCTGGAGACCAACGCCCGCCAGGCGCAGGTCTACACGGAGAAGGCCGGCGTCAACACGGTGCTCGTGGAGTCCACCGACAACTACAAGGGGATGCTGTCCAACCTGGCGTTCTCGTTGTCGCTGTACAGCGGGCAGATGTGCACGACGCCGCAGAACCTGCTGATCCCCCGGGACGGGATCCGCACGGAGGAGGGCCCGCGGACGTTCGACGAGGTCGTGGCGGATCTGGCGAGGTCGGTGGACGGGCTCCTCGGTGACGACGCCCGTGCGAACGCGCTGCTCGGCGCGATCGTGAACCCGGACGTCAAGGCACGCCTGGAGGCCGCGGCGGGGCTCGGCGAAGTCGCCCTCGCCTCCCGGGAGATCAGCAACCCGGACTTCCCGGAGGCGGTCGTGCGGACGCCGGTCGTCGTCAAGCTGGACGGGGCCAAGCCGGACGACGAGGCCGCGTACATGAGCGAGTGCTTCGGGCCGGTGTCCTTCGCGGTGGCTGTGGACTCCGCGGGTGACGCCGTGGAGTTGCTGCGGCGGACGGTCCGGGAGAAGGGGGCGATGACCGTCGGGGCGTACACCGTCGACCCGGAGGTCGAGGAAGCGGTGCGGGAGGCCTGCCTGGAGGAGGCGGCCCAGTTGTCGCTGAACCTGACGGGTGGGGTGTACGTCAACCAGACGGCCGCGTTCTCCGACTTCCACGGCTCCGGCGGCAATCCTGCCGCCAACTCCGCTCTCACGGACGGGGCGTTCGTGGCGAACCGCTTCCGCGTGGTCGAGGTGCGGCGGGAGGCCTGAACGCAGCCTGAACGCCTCTGAACGCGCTCCAGTGGTACAGCGTCATTCCCACGCTCGTCGCCAGGTTGTAGCTCGACACCTGGGGGCGCATCGGCAGGGACAGCAGGTGGTCCGCACGCGCGCGTACCTCCGCTGACAGGCCGCTGCGCTCCGAGCCGAAGGCCAGGACGGCGTCATCCGGGAGCTTCATGCCCCGGATGTCGTCGCCCTCGGGGTCCAGGGCGAACAACGGGCCCTCGGGGAGTTCCTCGACCGTGAGGCGTTCCACCGCCGTCGCGAAGTGCAGGCCCGCGCCTCCTCGGACGACCGTGGGGTGCCAGGGGTCCAGCGTGCCGGTGGTGATCACGCCCGTCGCGCCGAAGCCGGCCGCCAGGCGGATCACCGCGCCCGCGTTGCCGAGGTTGCGGGGGTGGTCGAGGAGCACCACCGGGGCGGTGCGCGGGGCGCGGGCCAGCAGCTCCAGGTTGCTCGCGCGGGACGGCCGTACCGCCAGGGCCGCCACCGCTGTGGGGTGCGGGCGCGGGACCAGGGATCGGTACGTCTCCTCCGGGACCTCGGCCAGGAGGGCGTCCAGTGTTTCCCGTACGTCCGGGGCCAGCTCGTCGGCCAGGGTGAGGGCCGCCTGCCGGTCCACCGCCACCGCCACCGGGATCTGCGCTCCGAAGCGCGCCGCGTGCTTGAGGGCGTGGAAGCCGTCGAGCAGTACGGCGGTGTCGGCGAGGCGGTGCCAGGTGGTGACGGGGGTGGTCATGACGGGGAGCCTACGTGGGCCTGCTCGGGGTTCTCCGGGCTGCGGGGCTCGGGGAGCGCGGCGCGGTTTCTGCTCGGCCGTGCCCGTGCCGCCCAGGCGCCGAGGCGGCGCAGGAAGGCCGTCGGCAGGAAGACCGCGTCCGCCGCGATCATCGCCAGGGAGAAGAACGGCAGGCCGAGGACGACCGCGATCACCGCGTGCTCGAACATCATGGCGGCCAGCAGGACGTTCTTGACCCGCCGGTTGAACAGCGCGAACGGGAAGGCGACCTGGACCAGGACCGTCCCGTACGTCACCAGCATCACCATGGTCCCGCTGGCCGAGAGGACGTCGGCGAGCGCGGGCCAGGGGGAGAAGTAGTCCAGGTGCAGCGGGTAGTAGACGGCGGTGCCGTCCTGCCAGCGGGAGCCCTGGATCTTGTACCAGCCGGCGGTGGCGTAGATCAGACAGGCCTCGGCCATGATCACGAGCAGGGCGCCGTTGTGCACGATGTTCGCGATCACATCGAGCAGGATGCGCGGCTGAGCGGTCCGGGCACGGCGTTCCACGACCCACCGGACGGCCTGGGCGATCCATACGGTCCACAGGATCAGGGGGACCGTCAGGTCGCCGTCGAGCCGGCCCGCGAGCGTGGCCGCGACCAGGATCAGACCGAGCACGGTCCACAGGGCCGGCCCGACCCGATCCCGTTCCTGTTTCCGCTGCGTCCTGCGCGCGTCCAGGGACCAGACCTGGCCGCAGCGAGTGAAGACCAGGTAGATCGACATCAGGTGGAGGACGTTGTCGCCGCCGTCGCCCATGAAGATGGAGCGGTTCTGGAGGGACAGCACGCCGACCATGAACAGGACGGACATCGTGCGGGTCCGCCAGCCGAGCAGGAGCAGCACGGCGAAGAGGACGGCGAGGGCGTAGACCGCCTCGAACCAGAGGTGGCCGTCGGACCAGATCAGGGCCGTGAAGGCGCCGTTCGTGCCGATCAGCTGCTGGGCGAGGTCGAAGCTCCAGGGGCCGTCGGGACCGTACAGCTCATGGCGCTGAGGCAGCTCGCGCAGCAGGAAGAGCAGCCAGGTCGCGGCGAAGCCGATACGGATCACGGCTGTCTGGTACGGGCCGAGGGCGGACTCGGTGACCCGGGCGATGCCGGCCGAGAGGCACAGGGCGAAGCGGTTCATGCCAGGTCCCCCTCGGCCTCGTCCTCGGGGACCTCCCACCAGGGCAGCTCCCGGTATACCGGCTTGTCCGGCACCTGCTCGTCGCTCCACTCGGGCGGGCGCACATTGGTGGTCTGCGAGCGCAGCTGGACGCGCTCCACGACACCGCCGGGTCCCGCGGCGTCCTCGCGGTCCAGGCGCAGGACGACGATCCGGCGCAGATACGACTCGGCCAGGTCGCCGCGCAGGCCGACCGGACGGTTGTCGTTGTCGTGGGTGGCGACGAGGAAGTCCCAGGCCCTGCGCAGTTCGTTCTGCTGGGTGTGGCTCGGCAGCAGATTGCCGTCGATGTCCCGGCCGTCCTGGGCGGACAGGTCGTACCAGCCGGTCGTGCGCATGCCGCCGTCCGGCTCGCGGATCTCGGCGCGGACCTGGACGGCGATGTTCTGCTGGAGCGGGTTCGGCGCGAAGAGCTTCCAGTTCTGCTCGAACTCCGGATAGATCCAGTCGTCGATGGCCGAGCCCTGCCGCTTGCTTACCGTGTTCGAGGGCGCGACATGCAGGAAGACCATGCCCATGTGGACACAGACGGCGACCGCGACGACCGCGAGGGCGAGGGCGGCGGCGATCTGGTAGCGCAGCGAGAGGGCGGCCACACCGACGCGGGGCGCGGGCGCGGGCTGCGGCCCGTGGCGGGCGTCGCCCGCTGTGTCGTACGCGTTCATTCCGCCCCGCTTTCGATTCCGGTCCCCGGCAGGGCCTGCCCCGGCGGCCCCGCTTCGGGGTGACACCTTACGGCGCCCGGCTCACGAGGAGGTCACGTCTGCCGAGCGCTCGGCAGGCGGCCTGTCCGTGCCGTTCCCTTCTGCTAGAACCTGTTCTATCTTGACGCACCGTCAGATCTCCGTGTGCGCGGGAGGGCAGGGACCGTGGACTTTTCCTTCACCGAGGAGCAGCAGGCGGCGGCCGAGGCGGCGCGGGGGGTGTTCGCCGGGGTCGCGCCGGATGCCGTGCCGAGTCCCGCGCTCACCGCGGGCGCGGTGGCCGAGGACTTCGACCGCGCGCTGTGGGCCCGGCTCGCCGACGCCGATCTGCTGAGCCTGCTGCTCGCCGAGGAGCACGGCGGGGCGGGGCTCGACGCCGTGGCGCTGTGTCTCGTACTGCGGGAGGCGGCGGGGGTGCTGGCGCGGGTGCCGCTGCTGGAGCACAGCGCCGCACTGGCCGTCGTCCAGGCCTACGGCGGTCAGGAGCTGCGGTCCGACGTCCTGGCGCGGGCCGGGCGGGGCGACGTCGTGCTCACCGCCGCCGCGCACGGGCGCACCGGGCACGATCCGGCGGAGCTCGCGGTGAGCGCGCGGCGGGAGGGCGCGCAGTGGGTGCTCGACGGTACGCAGACGGCGGTGCCGTGGGCGTACGACGCCGATCTCATTGTCGTCCCGGCGGGCGCGGAGGCCGGTCGGACGGTCCTCGCGGTGGTGCCGCGCGGGCATGCCGGGGTGGGGCTGGCCGAGCAGTACTCCACCAGCGGGGAGCGGCTCGGGGAGCTTTGTCTTGACTCCGTGCGGCTCGCGGAGCGGGATGTGGTGGAGGCGGAGGGGGCCTGGGAGCGGTTGCGGGAGCTGCTGACAGTCGGGACGTGTGCGCTGGCGCTCGGTCTCGGTACCCGCGTCCTGCGGATGACCAGCGAGTACACGGGCAAGCGGGAGCAGTTCGGGCATCCGCTCGCCACCTTCCAGGCGGTCGCCGTGCAGGCCGCCGACCGGTACATCGACCTACGGGCGATGGAGGCCACGCTGTGGCAGGCCGCCTGGCGGATCGCCGCGCAGGCGCCGGGGGCGCTGCCGGTCGCCGGCGATGTCGCCGTGGCCAAGATCTGGGCCTCGGAGGGGGTACGGCGGATCGTGCAGACGGCGCAGCATCTGCACGGGGGGTTCGGGGCGGACGTCGACTATCCGCTGCACCGGTATCACGCGTGGGCCAAGCAGCTGGAGCTGTCGCTCGGGCCCGCGGCGGCGCACGAGGAGGCGCTGGGGGACTTGCTGGCCGCGCATCCCCTTGCGTGATCTACGTGACTTACGTGACTTACAGGACGAAACCCTGCTTGCCGTCGTCGGTCACGACCGGTCGGCCCGCCGCCGCCCACACCTGCATGCCGCCGTCGACGTTCACCGCGTCGATGCCCTGCTGGACGAGGTACATCGCGACCTGGGCGGAACGGGCTCCGGAACGGCAGATCACGTTGACCCGGCCGTCCTGCGGGGCGGCCTCGGTCAGCTCGCCGTAGCGGGCGACGAACTCGCTGATGGGGATGTGCAGTGCTCCTTCGGCATGGCCCGCCTGCCATTCGTCGTCCTCGCGGACGTCCAGGAGGAAGTCGCCGTCCTTGAGGTCCATGACCTCGACCGTGGGCACGCCTGATCCGAAATGCATGGCTCAGACGCTACCGGAGGGCGGGGAGAGCAGTTCCGCCAGTTCCGCCTCGCGTGCCGACACGTCCGACAGCAGCTGCTCGGCGATCTCCTCCAGCAGCTTGTCGGGGTCGTCCGGGGCCAGGCGGAGCATGGAGCCGATCGCGCTCTCCTCCAGCTCCCGTACGACGACGGTGAGGAGCTCCTTGCGCTGGGAGAGCCACTCCAGGCGGGCGTAGAGCTCCTCGGCCGGGCTCGGCTGCCGCTCCTTCGGGACCGGACCCGCGGCCCACTCCTCGGCCAGTTCCCGCAGAAGGGCCTCGTCGCCGCGGGCGTACGCGGCGTTCACCCTGGTGATGAACTCCTCCCGACGCGCTCGCTCCCCGTCCTCCTGGGCCAGGTCCGGGTGGGCCTTGCGGGCGAGCTCGCGGTAGAGCTTGCGGGCCTCCTCGCTGGGGCGCACCCGCTGCGGGGGCCGTACCGGCTGGTCCGTGAGCATCGCGGACGCCTCCGGGAACAGACCCTCGCCGTCCATCCAGCCGTGGAACAACTCCTCGACGCCCGGCATCGGCATGACCCGGGCGCGGGCCTCCTGCGCCTTGCGCACATCCTCCGGATCACCGGAGCGCTCGGCCTTTGCCTCGGCGATCCGGGCTTCCAGCTCGTCGAGGCGGGCGTACATCGGGCCGAGCTTCTGGTGGTGCAGCCGCGAGAAGTTCTCGACCTCGACGCGGAAGGTCTCCACGGCGATCTCGTACTCGATCAACGCCTGCTCGGCAGCCCGAACGGCCCGCTCCAGCCGCTCCTCGGGCCGGGGCGCGGTCTCCTCGTCGGGCTGGGACTGCTCAGCTTCCGGGGTGCTCACCCGACCAGACTAGGCCACGGGTCGATGACGCCGGTCGGCTCGCCGATGTGCGCGTGGAGGCCGGCGTATCTCACACACCCGTCTCCGCCGCGATCCTCCCCGCCCGTATCGCTGTCACCAGGTCCGCGTGGTCCGCCTCCGTGCGGTCGGCGTACGTGACCGCGAAGGTCGCCATCGCCTCGTCCAGTTCCTCGTTCTTGCCGCAGTAGCCCGCGATCAGGCGGGGGTCGGCGCTGTGGGCGTGGGCTCGGGCGAGGAGGGCGCCGGTCATGCGGCCGTAGTCGTCCAGCTGGTCGGGGGAGAGGGCGGCCGGATCCACGCTGCCCTTGCGGTTGCGGAACTGGCGTACCTGGAAGGGGCGGCCCTCGACCGTCGTCCAGCCGAGGAGGATGTCGCTGACCACCTGCATACGCTTCTGGCCGAGGACCACGCGGCGGCCCTCGTGCTCCACCTTCGGGGTCTCGAAGCCGGCCGTCGCCAGGTGCGGGAGCAGGGCGGAGGGGCGGGCCTCCTTCACCTGGAGGACGAGGGGTTCGCCTCGGTGGTCGAGGAGGAGGACGACGTAGGAGCGGGTGCCCACGCTGCCGGTGCCGACCACGCGGAACGCGACGTCGTGCACCGCATGCCGGGCCAGCAGGGGGAGGCGGTCCTCCGAGAGGGTGGTGACGTACTCCTCCAGGGACGCCGCCACCGCCGCCGCCTCCTCGTCCGGCGTCCGGCTCAGGACCGGCGGAGTGGCCACGAAGCGGCGGCCGCCGTCCTCGGTCGGCTCCGTCGACTTCGCCGCGAACCGGCCGCTGGTGTTGGAGCGGGCCTTCTCGGCCACCCGCTCCAGTGTGCCGAGCAGGTCATGGGCGTCGGTGTGGGAGACCAGCTCCTCGTCCGCGATGGCGTTCCACGCGTCCAGTACCGGGAGCTTGGCGAGCAGCCGCATCGTGCGCCGGTACGCGCCCACCGCGTCGTGCGCCGCCTTGCGGCACGTGTCCTCGGACGCGCCCGCCTCCCGGCCCGCCAGCACCAGCGAGGCCGCGAGCCGCTTCAGATCCCACTCCCACGGTCCGAGGAGCGTCTCGTCGAAGTCGTTCAGGTCGATGACCAGGCCGCCGCGGGCGTCGCCGTACAGACCGAAGTTCGCCGTGTGGGCGTCGCCGCAGATCTGGGCGAGGACGCGGGTCATGGGGGTACGGGCGAGGTCGTGGGCCATCAGGCCGGCGGATCCGCGCAGGAAGGCGAAGGGGGTCGCCGCCATGCGGCCCACCCGTATCGGCCTCAGCTCGGGGATCCGGCCGCGGTTGGACTCCTCCACCGCCGTCAGCGCGTCGGGGCGGTCGGGGTCCAGGTCGAGGAGGGCGTGCGTGCCGCGCGGAACGCGGTCCCGCAGGGCCTTGCCCTCCTGCTTCGGCGTGCCGTTGCCGGGCCACTCGGCGAATCCGGGCACCCGGGGCAGCCGCCGCTCGCCCGACTTCGTCGTCTCCTGCGCTCCGACGTCGCTCACACCGACCGCCTCCCCCGTACCCGGACCGTCTCCGGCCCGCACGAACATCAACTCGTGCCGACGGTACAGCGGGGGGACGGAAACGCGTCAGTCCCTGTGGACAACCCGGGGCCTGTGGAAAACCCCGAACCCGCTACCGGGGTCCGGCCGGGTCTCCCCCGGCGCTCAGGAACGCCGTGAACGCCTCTATCACCAGCCGCAGCGACGCCTCCACCGCCGCGTCCCCGTCGGGCATGGCCGCGGGGCGGGCGATCACGGCGCCGGAGTGCCTGCCCCGGCCGGTCTCCAGGTACGCCAGCACGTCCTCGGCCTGGAGCGGTGCCCCGTCGGCGGGGCGGGGCAGGGCGTCGAGCAGACCCTGCAGGGTGTCGAGCAACTGCCGCCGTTCCCCGGCGGGTTCGCGATTCATACCCCCAGGCTGGTGAAGACCGGTCAAGGACCGTTCAAGGCCCCGCCAACGCCTCCGGTCACGCCGAGGGCTGTCCGGCGGATCCGAGGCCGGGGCGAACTCCCGGCCCGGGTCCGGGTCCAAGACCGCGTCCGGCTCCCGGTCCGGTCCAAGACCGCGTCCGGCTCCCGGCAGCCCGGGTCCAAGACCGCGACCGACTCCACGCCCGGGCCCAAGGCCGCGTCCCGCTCCCGGTCCAGGTCCAAGACCGCGACCACCTCCCGATCCAGGCCCAAGACCGCGACCACCTCCCGATCCAGGCCCAAGACCGCATCCGACTCCCAGCCCAGATCCGGCACCAAGACCGCGACCGGCTACCGGCCCAGATCCGGCACCAAGACCGCGACCGGCTCCCGGTCCAGGTCCGCGTCCAAGACCGCGACCGGCTCCCGGTCCAGGTCCGCGCCCAAGACCGCATCCGACTCCCAGCCCAGATCCGCCACCAAGACCGCGACGGCTACCGACCCAGGTCCGCGCCCAAGACCGCATCCGACTCCCAGCCCAGATCCGCCACCAAGACCGCGACGGCTACCGACCCAGGT
>NZ_JAVRBF010000405.1:0-383 GCF_032436805.1 Streptomyces sp. P17
GGACCAGTTCATCGTCCTGCAGCATGACCGCGATTTCGCCAGTATAGACGACATCCAGAATCTTGTTGCCATCGCAGGCGTATTTAACGTGAGTGACTTCGTTGGCAGACGCCAGAGAAGGAACAGAAAGTGCGGCAAGCGCTGCAATAGCAATCGTGATTTTCATAAGAGACTCCTTTGGTTCTTGTCATGATTTGGGCCGTCTCGAGCGACCCTCGCAGCGCGGAACTTATACTTCGTATTGGCCCGGCGAAAGCGATTAGCCCATCTGCGGTAACGACGAGCATCTGGCCAGATCACCACGTTACATCCCGTGATCCATACCCGATCCAGTAGCCAGTAGCAAGTCATGCGGTGTGTGCCGTGATGGAGTATCCGAAGGG
>NZ_JAVRBF010000406.1:0-383 GCF_032436805.1 Streptomyces sp. P17
AGAGCTTTTATCGTTATTCGGTCTAGTTTCATAGTGATAACGTTGACGGAATGAAACATTCCAATCACTATTCACTCGATAACCTAAGGTCAGGTTAAATTGTTGACCGAATTTACTGTCATTCGACTCCCATTTATATTGGGGAGTTAAGGTGAATGAATCTGACAATTTATAAGCATAACTGATGTTGGCTTGCTGCCCATTGCCCGACATTTGATCAAAATCAAGAGGTGCAGCGTTGGTTTTACCCGTCTTAACATTTGACTTCCACTTTGCCTCGACTTCAAAGCCTATGCCATTTTTAAAACGATGGCTCACTGCAACTCGGTCAACGTTACTCGCGCCTTGCTCACCAAATTTTGGCTTGTATTCATGACGGACGT
>NZ_JAVRBF010000407.1:0-382 GCF_032436805.1 Streptomyces sp. P17
GTCGCGGAATATTACAGTCCGTGCAAGCACATATGACGGAAAAAGGTTACAAATCGACACATGCCGAATATGTTGAATATTTCAACAATAAATGGTCTGACAAATTCACGTTATTGAGTGAATATAAATCGTCAAAAGAGAAAATTACCGTCCACTGTAAATCGTGCTCAAATGAATGGGAAACTATACCGTTCCGTATTCGTTGTAAAACTTGCGGTCAAGCTAAAGTTTCCGAAACGCTATCGAAAACACACAAGCAATATGTCGCAGAACTGACATCCACTATAACAGTCTGTGAACCGTATAAAGGTTCACAAATAGCAATTGAACATTCTTGCAAATGTGGTCACATTTGGAAAGCTAAACCGATGAACGTTCTCGG
>NZ_JAVRBF010000408.1:0-382 GCF_032436805.1 Streptomyces sp. P17
AAAAACACAGCAGAGAGCCAGAGAACAGAAGAAGTTGACGGTAAGACACCGGCTAATATGCTCCTGTTCGGTACTCCGTCCAAGCTCTTGGATGGTGGACTGGTGGAAGAACAGTTCTATGACTTCCTCGAAACTGGTTATGCTCGTCGTTGTATCTTCGGATATGGGCAGCACTTCCGTCCACAGGACACGCTGACACCGGCTGAAATCTTCGCTCGTCTTACACAACCGCAGAACAGTCAAGTCATCGACAAGTGGGCTTACCGCTTCGAGGAACTGGCTGACCCACAGTTCTACAACTGGAAAATGGTTGTGGAAGATGATGTTGCGATTGAGTTGATTGCCTACAAAACGCACTGTGAGACCATCTCTGATGCGTATG
>NZ_JAVRBF010000409.1:0-382 GCF_032436805.1 Streptomyces sp. P17
CGCTGGCGCGCGCGGGGCTTTTCGGCGGCGACCAGATCACGCTTGGCAGCGACGCCGCGCCGCTCAAGACGCTCTCCGCCCTCTACCGCAGCGCCTTTGCCGATTCCATCGGCGCTTCTTTATCATGAAAATACCCTTGGGTGGGTGAATTGAGCCGGAACGGCTCAAGAGGGAGGGCAAACAGCCCTCCCTTCTTTCGTTCGGAGATGCCGGGACAGGGTTTGCGACAAGCGGGCTGGTGCTTGTCTGCTGGTGGCGCTAACCTCGCGCCCAGATGAACGCGAGGGGCCTCATGTCTGACATTCGCAATCCCGGTGTGGCACTGACGCCCGAATGGTTTGCCGATCTGGCGGTGAACACGCCCGCCGCCGAGCGGCGCGCG
>NZ_JAVRBF010000410.1:0-381 GCF_032436805.1 Streptomyces sp. P17
CTTGTCTCTGTAGTACAGCACCTTTTCGGTGATCGTTGATCGACGCATGAATAAGGTACTCCAATAGTGCTACCCTTCGCTGGTTCGTCCAAGTAGCGTTAGCTGTTGCTTCTTCGAGGAACTCAATTTGATCGCCTACAGGAAATGACAAAGTGAATATTCCGCGATCAGGCCACTCACGAATGAGTGGTTTAAGATCACGATGATATCCACCTGACTTGTTGTAAGCATGACAGATGCCATTGCGTTGGAACTCTTCTAGTTGCAGCCTACCAGATACTTTGCACGTACCATGTGCAGCATCTGAAACATTGTCATTTCAGTTGGCGTTGTTTGCTCAATGACAAAGTCCAACAGCTTTCTTCTCTTGGTTCCCCAACA
>NZ_JAVRBF010000411.1:0-379 GCF_032436805.1 Streptomyces sp. P17
CGGAATATGCGGCTATAAAGGCGCGGGGAAATCAACTGTCTGCGAAGTCGCAATTAATCTGGAGCGGCCCGAACATCCGTTCGTACGGTACGGTTTTTCCGATCCACTTTATAAAATGTTGTATGCGATGGGAATTCCCGAAGAAATCGTTTATGACAAAACACGATGGGACGAACCGCTAGACATTTTGTGCGGTAAAACGACGCGTTACGCGTGTCAAACACTCGGTACGGAATGGGGAAGAACTTATTTCGGCCCAATCTGGACGAACGCCGCAATGAACCGAGCGGAAAAGGCGATCAACGCCGGGAAAATCGTCATTCTCGACAACGTGCGAATGCCGGATGAAGCGATCGCGATTGAACGACGCGGCGGGATC
>NZ_JAVRBF010000412.1:0-379 GCF_032436805.1 Streptomyces sp. P17
CCGAGCAGCCCAAAAGAAAGCGCTAGCACAGATTGCTAGAATAGCTACCCTTCGAGCGTACAGTTCTGATCGTGTCTGAAGTTCGACGTCTCGCGCCAAATCTAGGACGCTCCGGTCGTCACATCGTTCGTGTAGTAGTTGTACTGCCGATCCGAATATCCTTCGAACCTGCGCATGACGACCTCATCCGCCTTATTTAAGACCGCTCCAAGAAGTCGCTCTGCAACCACTGGAGAAGTGTTCACAGCTTTGACAATCTCATCAGTTGACGTGCTGCCCCATTCGACAACCAAAACAAACGCATCGAAAAGCTCTGCGGCTGCTTTGACGTCGACTACAGGCAGAATTGGCGGAAGATCGACCAAAACATAATCGTACT
>NZ_JAVRBF010000413.1:0-378 GCF_032436805.1 Streptomyces sp. P17
CAGCAGCTTATCGCTCTGTGGCGTGATACCACCAAGCTGCATCATACGGTTTGTCGAGATCATGGTATGAGGCCAGAAGGCTTTCACTTCTGATACCGGTACACCATTAGCTTCCGCATTATTGCGGATATTATCGACATAATCCTTAGTACGCTGGAAACCAGACAGGATAGTACGGTTCTTGCCTTCAATGGTTTTTGCGTGGTTCTCGTTGAGAACACCATCAGCAACCTGACGACCACCTTGGAACAGCAGACGTGTAGCTTCATCAGCCGATGCGTAGAAATCGAAGAACTCCACGTCAGTCGAATATTCCGTAGCATTTGCATTACGGAGAGCAGTTACGTTATCTGCGGTCAGACGTTCAGTAGGCTTGTT
>NZ_JAVRBF010000035.1:0-93499 GCF_032436805.1 Streptomyces sp. P17
TTCTGCTCTCGGTCCGGCCGGTGGTCCTCGGCCCGCCGGTTCCGGTCTGCCGGTCTGCTGTTCTGCTCTCGGTCCGGCCGGGACGGCAGGCAGTGGCCCGGGCGGACACACCGGTGCGGCGGCTGTCGGGGGCGGCCCGGAGAATGACGGCCCCGTTCCGCGTCCCGCCGGGTCCGGACCGTGGCCGGCCCCGCATCCGGGCCGGGGGCCGCACGCCACCGGCCCGTGCCGCACCATCGGCCGGCCGGGCCCTCCGGGTTCCGGACACTCCGGCGGCTCCGGTGGCCGTCGGCGGCCGGGGCGGGAACCCCGGCTTTCATTGTCCACCCGGGTGCCGAAAACCGCATGCCAGGACGGCAGTTGCCCCGGGCGCCCGAGTGTCGGCGGCCAAGAGCAGTATGCATCGTGAGCAGGGCAGGTCGGGTGAACCGCCCCAGGTGAGGTGGAGGCTCGATTCCATGTAAGGATCCGAGTCATGGCACGACCCTCGATGTAACCGCTCGAGCCTCAGCATTACCTGGATGACGCCACAACACCTGCAGACGGAGTTCACGTAGGGGCTCAACTGGAAGACTTGGACACGGGGGCACAACTTCCTGAGCGCCCTCGGCGGGCTGGTTTTTGCTCACACATCTGCCAACTCCCGCCGGGGGCCCTCGCGTTATGGCAGGAATCGGCCCGTCCGGCCGTCAGCACCGCTGATCAGCGTGGTCGGGCACTTGGCGGGGCGCGGTGCTGGAGCGTGACGTCATCCGGGGCGGCAGCAGGGTCGCCTCCGGTACGGCGGTGCCGGCCAGCTTGCGCATCAGCAGTTCCACCGACCGCTCGCCCACCTCGGCGGTCGGCAGGGCGACGTTGGTGACCGGGACACGGACGGTGGCGGCGGTCTCGTCGGGGCAGATGGCCGTGACCGACAGATCGGTGGGGACCCGGAGGCCGAGTTGTTCGAAGGCGTCGACGAGAGGGTCCAGCAGGGGTTCGTTGTGGACGACCACTCCGGTCAGCGCGGGCTGTTCGCGCAGGAGCCGTTCGGCCACCGCGCGGGCGGCGCCGGGCGCGGTCTCGCAGGGGTGCACCGAGGAGGCGAGGCCGCAGCGGTCGGCGGCGGCGGTGAACCCCTCGACGACCCGCTGGGCGAACGCGGTCCGGCGTACGTACACCTCCGGCGGCGACCCGACCAGCGCCACCACCCGGTGCCCGAGCCGCGCCAGATGCTCCACGCAGGCCTCACCGGCCGTCTTGAAGTCCAGGTCGATGCGGCAGCCGTGGGTCGTGCAGCTGGACGTCCATCACGATCAGCGCGTCGACGAGGGCCGTGTCCGCGACCCGCCGCAGCCCCTCGTCGCCCTCTTCCTGGGTGAGCTGGACCGGGGGTTCGGTGGAGCGCTGGGCGGTGAAGAGCGCCATGCCCGCGACGAGGAGCACCGCGCCGGTGAGGGTGCCCGCCTCCGGGAAGAGCGCCCCGCAAAGGAAGGCCGCGAGGACCGGGCCGAGCATGAAGCACAGCTCGTCCGCCGCCTGCTCGAAGGAGTTCGCGGTGTGCATCGCGTCCGGGTCGCCCTTCAGCAGGTGCGCCCAGCGGGCCCGGGACATGCCGCCGGTGTTGGGGGTGGTCGCGGTGGCGGCGTACGCGGCGAAGAGGGTCCAGTCGGGGGCGCCGTTGCGAGTGCACAGCACCAGCGCGAGGCTGCCGAGGACCGCGAGGAGGGTGGCGGGCAGGGCGATACGGGCCTGTCCGTGGCGGTCGATCAGCCGCGCGGTCCAGGGAGCGACGAGCGCGGTCGCCGCGAGCCCGGTCGCCACTACGGCCCCGGCGAGGGCGTACGAGTCCCGGGTCCCGGCGATCATCAGGACCGCGCTCACACTGAACATGCCCATGGGGAGGCGGGCCATGAGGTTTCCGGCGGTGAAGGCGCGGGTGCCGGGTATGGAGAACAGGCGGCGGTAGGCGGAGGTCGGGGATGCGGTGGTCGGCTGCGGCATGGAGCAACCGTCGCCCGGAGTGGATCAAGGGGTCCAACACCTTCTCCGTACCGATTCACGCACCTGCGTTGTAAGTTCCCGTCATGCCTGATCCCCGCCTCCTGCGTGCCTTCCTCGCCGTCGCCGAGGAACTGCACTTCACCCGCGCCGCGGCCCGGCTCTACGTCGCCCAGCAGGCGCTCAGCCGGGATGTACGGCGGTTGGAGCGGGAGCTGGGCGCCGAGCTGTTCGTGCGGACCACCCGGCAGGTGACGCTGACGGCGGACGGGGAGCGGCTGGTGCCGTACGCGCGCCGGGTGCTGGCGGCGCAGGAGGCGTTGGTGGGGGCGTTCGGGCAGGCCAGACCCCTGCTGGTCGACCTGAACTCGCCGGGGCTCGACACCGGGCGGCGGGTGCTGGGGCGGGCCCGCGAACTCGCCCCTGATCATGAGCTGATGGCCCGCTACGAGAGCGGCCTGACCGGAGCCGCGGCCGAACTGCTCGCGGGGCGTCTGGACGCCTCCTTCGGACGGTTCGCCGGCCTGGACCCGGCGCCGCGGGCGGGCCTCGACCACCAGCCGGTGCGCTACGAGCCGATGGCGGTGATCCTGCCCGAGGACCATCCGCTGGCTTGTTTCGACGCGGTGCCGCTCAGCGCGCTCGCGGGCTCGGCTGTCTACGCGGGAGCCGGGAACCCCCGGACCCCGGAGTGGACCGGCCTCGCGCACGAACTGTTCGACGGGCGGGGCATCGAGGTCGCCGCGCCCGCGCCGGTCGCCGTCGGTGACGAGGAGTTCCAGCGGGTCATGACGAGAACGCGGACACCGGTTCTCGCCGTGGTGGGCTTTCCGGCCATGCCCGCATCGGTGCTGCGGCCCCTGATCGATCCCGTACCGCTGTCACCGGTGTCGCTGGTGTGGCGCAAGGGGCTGGTGCACCCTGGATTCGACGCCCTGCGGCGGGCCGCGGCCGAGCTGGCGGCGGAGGAAGGCTGGCTCCGGATACCCGCCGACGGATGGATTCCGGCCAGTGCCAAAGTCACGATGCGGCTCCACAAATGACACGCGGCCAACACAGAACTCACTCGTGCGCTACATTCATCGCCTGAGCACAGTGTGATAAAGGGGGCGCTCGGACCGGGTGGGGGCCTGGGTTCGATCGACGGGTGCTCAGTGTCGTACGCGCGCCCGGAACTGTCCCGTGGGGGGATGTGCGCGCGTGAAGAATTGGCGGGAAGACGCCCAACCGGAGTGGCCGGAGGCGGCATCCGGAACCAAGTCGACCCCGACTGCCGAGGGTGGTGTCCAGGCGTTTCCGGAGACCGCTGCCGGCAAAGTGGTGTCGACGGAGGCCGACGAGACGAGGGTGCTGCCGAAGACCACAGCGCCCGACGGCTCCGCCGCGGAGGGCCGGGCCGATCTGACCGAGCTGCTCTCGGCGTTCGACCGGTTCGACCGGACGGCGGTGATTCCGGGGGCGGGCGGCGCCGGCGCGAAAGAGGCGCCGCGTAAGTCGCGCACGGGGGGCGAGGTGTTCACTCCGCGTGCGGGTGCTCGTACTCCTGCCGTGGCGGCCGCGCCCCGGGAGCCGTTCCCACCCGGGGGCGGACCCCGCGAGACTCCGCCGCCTGTGCGCGATCCGTGGGACGAACCGGTCGATTCCGGCCACACCCACGATCCGCACGAGGTCACCATCCAGCTGGACGGCATAGGCCTCCAGTTCGACGGTTCGCTGCATGCGGTCAAGGGCGGCCCCGGCGGCGGTGGTGCCAAGGGCTCCGAGGGCCCCGTCTTCGTCGACGAGTCCGGCCGTCGCAGCCAGCGCTTCCGGCGGCTGGGCATCGTCGTCGGCATCGCCTGCGCGGTCTACGCCGTCGTCATCGTCGCCACCCTGCTGTCCGGGAACTCCAACGCCCCCTGGCTGCCGGTCCAGGACCCGAAGAAGGACACCCCCGCCGGCCAGGTGGACACCTCGCCGCTGCCCGCGGAGTCGGCGCCGCCCGCCGACACCGACGACGTCGTCCCGGGCGCCTCCCCCTCCGCGAGCGACGGTGTGACGCCCTCCCCGGGTGCAAGCGCCACCGCGCCGGACGGCTCCGGTACCGCCGAGGATCCGGGCACGAGCAGCGACCCCGAGCCGACGGCGACCAAGCCGACCACACGGCCGGGCACCGACACGACGCCTGACCCGGACCCCACCGACACGGCGACCACGCCCGACCCCGAGCCCACCGAGACGGACACCGGCGAGCCCACACCGGACCCGACCCCGACCGAGGAGCCCGGCGACACCGCGGGCACCGGAACCGACACGGTCGCCCTCTCACCGGTCACCGGCCCGGCCGAGAGGCCGGGCGCCGCCGCAAGCCCGCACGCCCCGTCCCCGGAGTACACCCTCTGATGGCTTCCCGCACCAGCCGTCGGGGCGCCGCGCCCCAGGCCCCCGACGGTCCCCGGCGCCGCCGCCTGCCCATGCGCCTGCTCCTGCCCCTGCTCGTCCTCGCCGCGCTGATGGCGATGCTGATGCTGCGGGGGTACGTGCACAGCGAGATCCTGGCCGACCACCGGATCCGCCCCACCGGCGCCTCCGACAAGGTCCCGGAGCAGATCCGCAAGGGCGGGCCGGTCATCGACGCCCGCAGCGGCCGTACCGAGAGCCTGGACATGCCGGACCGCCGGCTCGTCCTCACCTTCGACGACGGACCCGACCCCGAGTGGACGCCCAGGGTCCTGGACGTACTGAAGAAGTACGACGCGCACGCGGTCTTCTTCGTCACCGGCACCATGGCCTCGCGCTACCCGGACCTGGTCCGGCGGATGGTGGAGGAGGGCCACGAGGTCGGCCTGCACACCTTCAACCACCCCGACCTCTCCTACCAGACCAAGAAGCGCATCGACTGGGAGCTGTCGCAGAACCAGCTCGCGCTCTCCGGCGCGGCCGGCATCCGCACCTCGCTGTTCCGGCCGCCGTACTCCTCCTTCGCCCGCGCCTTGGACAACAAGTCCTGGCCGGTGACCGCGTACATCGGCTCGCGCGGCTACATCACGGTCGTCAACAACACCGACAGCGAGGACTGGCACAAGCCCGGCGTCGAGGAGATCATCCGGCAGTCCACGCCCAAGGACGGCAAGGGCGCGATCGTGCTGATGCACGACTCCGGCGGCGACCGCGCCCAGACCGTCGAGGCGCTGGACCGCTACCTGCCGCAGATGCAGGAGCGGGGCTACGAGTTCAACAACCTCACCGAGGCCCTCGGCGCGCCCAGCGCGCACACTCAGGTCACCGGCGTCGAGCTGTGGAAGGGCAAGGCGTGGATCTTCCTGGTCCGGGCCGCCGACAACATCACCGCCGTGCTGGTGGTCGGGCTCGCGATCATCGGGTCCCTGGTCATCGGCCGGTTCATGCTGATGGTCGCCCTGTCCGGCGCACACGCCCGAAGGGTGCGCCGGCGCGGCTTCAGCTGGGGACCGCCGGTGACCGAGCCGGTGTCGGTGCTGGTGCCCGCGTACAACGAGGCCAAGTGCATCGAGAACACGGTGCGTTCCCTGATGGCGAGCGAGCACCCCATCGAGGTCCTCGTCATCGACGACGGCTCGTCCGACGGCACCGCGCGGATCGTGGAGGCGATGGGCCTGCCGAAGGTACGGGTGATCCGCCAGCTCAACGCGGGCAAGCCCGCCGCGCTCAACCGGGGTCTGGCCAACGCCCGTTACGACATCGTCGTGATGATGGACGGCGACACCGTCTTCGAACCGGCCACGGTCCGTGAACTGGTGCAGCCCTTCGGCGACCCGCGCGTCGGAGCCGTCGCGGGCAACGCCAAGGTCGGCAACCGGGACTCCCTCATCGGCGCCTGGCAGCACATCGAGTATGTGATGGGCTTCAACCTCGACCGCCGTATGTACGACATGCTGCGCTGCATGCCGACGATCCCGGGCGCGGTAGGGGCTTTCCGGCGGACCGCCCTGGAACGGGTCGGCGGCATGAGCGACGACACGCTCGCCGAGGACACCGACATCACCATGGCGATGCACCGCGACGGCTGGCGGGTCGTCTACGCCGAGAAGGCCCGCGCCTGGACCGAGGCACCGGAGACGGTCCAGCAGCTCTGGTCCCAGCGCTACCGCTGGTCCTACGGCACCATGCAGGCGATCTGGAAGCACCGCAGGGCGCTGGTGGAGAGCGGTCCCTCGGGCCGCTTCGGCCGCGTGGGCCTGCCCCTGGTCTCCCTGTTCATGGTGCTGGCCCCGCTGCTCGCGCCCTTGATCGACGTCTTCCTCCTCTACGGCCTGGTCTTCGGCCCGACCCAGAAGACGATCGTGGCGTGGCTGGGCGTCCTGGCGATCCAGGCGGTCTGTGCGGCGTACGCCTTCCGCCTCGACGGGGAACGCAAGACCCACCTCATCTCGCTGCCCCTGCAACAGATCCTCTACCGCCAGCTCATGTACGTCGTTCTCCTCCAGTCCTGGATCACGGCGCTCACGGGCGGCCGCCTGCGCTGGCAGAAGCTGCGCCGCACGGGCGTGGTCGAGGCGCCGGGCGGCCCGGCACCGCGTGAACGGAGGCCGGTGGGATGACTCAGGGAGTACCGCAGCAGTCGTACGAGCAGTTCGGGCCGTACGGCATACCGGAGCCGGGGGCCCCCGCCGCGCCCGCGCCGGATCCCGCACCCGCCCCGAGGAAGCCGGGCCGAGACCGCTACCTCGACCTCCTCCGCTCGATCGCGCTGGTCCGCGTCGTGATCTACCACCTCTTCGGCTGGGCCTGGCTGACCGTGCTGTTCCCCTCCATGGGCGTGATGTTCGCGCTGGCGGGCTCGCTGATGGCGCGGTCGCTGAACCGCCCGGCATGGGGTGTGGTCAAGGGACGCGTCCGCCGACTGCTGCCCCCGCTGTGGGCGTTCAGCGCGGTGTTGCTGACGCTGATGTTCGCGGGCGGCTGGAACCCGACGAAGAACACGGAGGACAGCCCGGCCTGGGCGCTGCTGGAGCTGATCAACTACATCGTCCCGATCGGCGCTCCGCCCTTCCCCTGGCTCATCGGCTCCAAGACGGGCCTGCTGGAGGACACCTGGGCGGTCCAGGCGGCGGGCCCGCTGTGGTACCTGCGGGCATACCTGTGGTTCGTGGTCGCCTCCCCCCTGCTGCTGTGGGCGTTCCGCCGGGCCCCCTGGCCGACGCTGCTGGCACCCCTGGCGCTGACGGCGGTCGTGGGCACGGGAGTGGTGACGATCCCCGGCGAAACCGGCAACGCGGTCACCGACTTCGCGGTCTACGGCGGCTGCTGGGTGCTGGGCTTCGCCCACCACGAGGGCATGCTGAAGAAGATCCCGCGCTATGGGGCCGTGTCCGGGTCCTCGCTGCTGATGGCCTTCGGCCTGTGGTGGGCGTCGGGCCATCCGGGCGCGGACGGCTGGAACCTGAACGACATCCCGCTCGCCCAGGCCACCTGGTCCTTCGGTTTCGTGGTGATCCTGCTGATCTACTCCCCCTCCTGGCAGGAACTCCCCGGCCGCCTGGCGAAGTGGGACAAGCTGGTCACGCTCTCCAACAACCGAGCGGTCACGATCTACCTCTGGCACAACATGCTCATCATGGCGACGGTCCCGATCCTCGACCGCGTCTACGAACTCCCCTTCATGCAGGGGGAGCGGGCGGCGGCGACCCTGGACGCGACCTATCTGATGTGGATGTTCTTCCTGGTGTGGCCGCTGATCGGGCTGACGATCATGGCCGTGGGGTGGATCGAGGACATCGCGGCGCAGCGGAGGCCGAGGTTGTGGCCGAATGGTGTGCGTCGTGGGGGAGCCCGGCGGCGCTCGGCCAGGGGCTGACAGTCTGGTGCGGGTGCGGGCCGCTTCCTGCGGGGCGGCGCACCCGCTACCGTAACCACGCCCTCCGCCGATCCTTTTGCGCCACCAGGAGCGTCCATGACCGACACGCGTGCGCCCGTCTTCGGGTTGGTCACGCCCGAGGACTGGTATCGGATTCCGCTGCAACCGCAGGAGCGGCGGGAGGCGTCCGTCGCGGCGCTCATCAAGCGGCAGTTCGCCGGGGTCGACGACCAGCCCGTGCTGCGGCGCAAGGCGGAGGAGCAGTTGCTCGGCGCCGCCGACGCGGGGGTCGAGCAGGGCGGGGTCGTCCTGTACCTCTCCTTCCTTGAGGCCGGCGGCATTCCCTTGTCCGCCTCGCTGCTCGTCTGCCGGATCTTCGAGAAGTTCGACAGCCTCGATGCCGTTGTGGCGCTCGCCGGGTCCGGGGAGGTCGAGCCCGTGAAGCTCCCCGCCGCCGGGCCCGCCGCCCGTCTTCTCCGGCGTGAGCGGCCCAAGCAGTCGCGGAAGTGGGGAACCGAGTTCGAGGACACGGTCGTGGAGTACTTCGTGCCGGTTCCGGACCGGGACGAGGTGTTGTTGTTGACCTTCAGTACGCCACTTGAGCCGATCGCCGACGCCATGGTGGGGCTGTTCGACGCCGTGGCCGGAACGCTGCGTTGGCATCAACCGGAGGGCATAGCGGAGTGAGTAAGAAGCTCAAGGTCTCTACGGACGACCTGCGCACCGCCGGTACCGGACTGCGGACCGTGGCGACCGAGCTCGAAGGGCTCGACAAGCTCATGGACGCCTACGACCGCCGTACCGTCGGCCACCAGACGCTGCACGAGCGGTTGCAGGAGTTCTCCGACGGCTGGGACGACAACCGCAAGAAGATGATCGAGGAGATCAAGGGCCTCGGCACGCTCGCCCACGAGGCGGGCAAGGCGTACACCGAGCTCGACACCGCGCTCTACGACGCCCTCGTGGGCAAGGGGAAGAAGAAGTGACCCGTCCTGCTGACTACCGGTGGGAGGTGCTGGGGGAGAGCGGTGACCCGGTCCCCGGTGACCTCCACGACATGAAGGCGCTGTCGCGACGGTTCGCGGCGACGGCGAAGACCATCACCGACACCGCCGCCGCGCTGCGCCGCATCGGGAACCTGGAGAGCTGGGACTCCGAGGCCGGCCGCGCCTTCGCCGAGAAGGCGAACGAGACCGCGAAGACCGTCAGCAAGGCCCACGACCGGTACGCCGACGCCGGGTCTGCGCTGAAGGAGTACTGCACCGAGCTGGAGAGCGTGCAGGGCGAGGCCGACAAGCTCCTCACCCAGGCGGAGACCAAGGCCGGCGACCTGTCCACGGCCAAGTCCAGCGCCGCGAACCCGCCGAAGGGCACCGACGACGCCGCGCAGGACAAGCTCGACAAGAAGGCCACCGATCTCCAGGACGACCTCGACGGGCTGCGCGGACAGCTCGCCGGGCTGAAGACCCGTCACAAGGAGGCGGGCGACAAGGCCGCCAAGAAGATCCAGGACACGACCGAGGGCGACGGCCTCAACGACTCGTGGCTGGACGATCTGCGGGACACGCTGAAGCTCGTCAGCGATATCGCGGGGGCGATCGCGGCAGTCGCCGGACTGCTCGCCCTGCTCGTCGGCTGGATCCCCATCATCGGCCAGGCCCTCGCCGGTGTGCTCGGCACCATCGCCCTCATCGCGACGGCGATCTCGCTCATCAGCAATGTGCTGCTCGCCATCAACGGCGACGGCTCCTGGGGCGATGTCGCGATGGACGTCCTCGGCCTCGCCACCTTCGGCATCGGCCGCGTCTTCTCCGCGGGCGCCAAGATGGCCGCCACCGTCGGCCGCAGCCGGGTCTGGACGGCGGCCACCCAGTACGTCCGTGGCTGGAACCCCAACATGACCTCGGCCGCCCGCCGCGCACTCGTCGAGTCGATGGTCGGCGCACGCGCCGGCGCGCGGCCCGGGGCCCCGCTGCCCGACGTATCCCTCGCGGCGGCCTTCCGGGGCCTGCCCACCTCCTTCGTCGACGACCTCGGCACCATCCGCAGCAACTGGCGGGACCTGTTCAGGGTCGGCGACAACTTCTCCGCGGCCCGCGACGCCTACCAAGCCGCCGGTCCGCGCGGCCTCGCCAGCATGTACGCGGGCCCGGGCATGGTCGACGAACTCACCCGCATCAAGAACATCGACCCCGCCGACCTGAGCTTCATCGGTACGCCGGACGCCTTCAAGCAGGCCATCGCCTACAACTCCCTGGGCCTCGCCGGCACCGGCACGGGCGCCGGCTCCGACACCAAGAGCTTCATCGGACTGTTCGGCGGCGATCCCGAGATCGATGTCACCGGCTCCGACGCGTCACTGGCGGGAGTGTGAGCCCCGACATGACCTCCCCGACGGACTGGCGGGAGTGCCGGGTCGACCTGCCGGCCGCGCACAACTGGCTGGTGCTGGACCTGCGGGGCGACGACCCCGAGACCTGGGCGCTCGCTCTTGCCGAGCAGCACCTCGGTGACGAAACCGACGAACGGTTGCGTACGGCCTTCGCCGAGGACCTGCTCTGGTACTGGGGCGCCGCCGTACGCCAGGGAGCGCTGTGCGCGGCGGTGCTGGCCCCGCGGGACGACGCGATCGTCGCGAGCTGCACGGTCCGCGAACTGCGGGTCCCGCCGGAGTCGCTGAGCCTCGCGGCCTTCCGCGCGGAGGCGGAGCGGGCGGAAGGGCCGTACTTCGGCGGGGTCCGGGGCGTCTCGGAGGTCGAACTCCCGCTGGGCCCGGCGCTCCGGATCCACCGCCAGGAGCCCACGGCACCGGAAGCCGACCGCGGCGTGATCGTGGAGGGCGTCGCCCACTACATCCTGCCCACCCGGCACGCCACCGCCCTGGAGTGCCGTCTGCTGTGGACGTCGCTCGGCCTCGGCGAGGAACTGACGAAGGTGGCCGATCAGCTGGCGGACTCAGTTCGCCTTGCGTGACGTGGGCTTTGGCATCACGCCACCCAGGCCGAGCTTCTCCCAGGGCACCATCACGAGCGGCATCCAGCTGAAGCCGACGCCGAAGACGGCGACGGTCGTGGTGAGGTCGCGGGGGAGGACGTAGCCGAGCTGGGCGACGGCGACGGCCACCAGCAGGATCCATACGGCGAACACCAGCAGGGCGAGGATCTTGCGCGCGGCGACCCCGGGACCCACCCGCGGCGTGTCCTCACCGGCCCGCACCATGCCGAACAGGATCAGCGGCAGCACCAGCCCGGTGATCCCGCCGAGGCCGATGCAGCCGACCCCCACAGCATGTTCCCCGCCCTCCGGAACCAAGGCGGACAACGGCGACAGCAGCAGTGCCACGGCCGCGAAGGCCCCGAGCACCGTCGTCGCGGACACGACGATCGCCGCCACGGCGAAGAGGACATTTCCGGCAAGGGACCGCTGTGCCTTCGGCCGCTCGGCCCTCGAATCGGCGGACATGGACTCTCCCGTTCCTATGGGGTCCGCTAGAGGATAACGGTGACCGTCCGCAAGGGAAGGGCCGCCGTCACGGATCCAGCAGCTCATCCAGCGCCCGCTCATACGCCCGGAACCCGGCCCTTCCCGACTCCGGCGCGCCCGAGTCGGGGCGCAGGACGGGCGGCAGGCACCTGGCTCGCCAGGTACGGAAGGCGATGGCCGGGGTGCAGCGGCCCGTGCCGTCCGTCAGGGCGGTGGTCAGGGTGAGGATCCCGGTGAGCAGCCGCGCACCCGGTCCCGCATCAGTCCCCGCAACCAGAGCTGCCGCGACCAGCGCGTCCAGGATCTCCGTCAGTTGCAGGTCCGCCCCCGCGCGGCACATCCGGCGAACCGCCCCCGGGCTCTCCGGATCGGGCCGCACGCCTTCCACCCCGCCGGACCACAGGAGGAGGGAGGGAGCGGTGACCTCGTGGTCGCGGAGGTAGCCCAGTTCGTCCGCGACCCCCAGGAACACCGGGCCGAAGGCGCACAGGCCCTGGATGCCCGCCAGGACCTGATGGACCTCGTCCCTCCGTTCGGCCAGGAAGGTGCCGAGCGACACCTCGGCCAGGGACCAGGTGCCGGTCGCCGTCACCGCCCCGATCTCCAGCAGGCCGCCGAGAGGTACGACGACCGAGCGGGCCAGTACGTGTTCCTCCACGAGTCCCCCACACCAAGATCCTGTGAACCCCACGATCGGGGCTCCCGTTGTCGGACCCCCATGGAACACTGGCCGCGTTGCGCAAGTGAGCGGGGTGGCCCGGTGGGGAGAGGGTGTTGATGAGCAAGCGGCAGGTGCGGAAGATGCTGCGGTTGATGGCGAGTGGGGAGCCCGTAGAGCTCACCAGCGCCATGGCCTCCGTGAAGAAGCTCGCCCGGCTCGCCTTCATCGCCCAGCAGTTCGGGTACGAGTACGCGGATGTCCGGCAAGGCGGCAGCCACAACAGCTCGCTCGTGATGCTGCTGGTGCCCGACCACAGCCCCCAGGCCCGCGCCCGCGCCGCGCAGAACTGGGCGCAGTATCCGAACGCCGGTGATGGGCTCTCCGTACCGCCCCTCGTCCCCGACGCCTTCGAGCTGCTCAAGGCCCGGATCAACTTCGACCTGACCGGCAAGAGCGCCGAGAAGCGGATGGTCCTCGGCGCGCTCGGCGGCAGCCTCGGCTGTCTGGCCGTCGCCATGAGGTCCAGCCAGGGCAGCGTCACCTGGGTCATCGCGGGCGTGCTGTGGGTCCTGCTGCTCGGCGGCCTCGGCATCGGCTTCGCCGTCAACCGCAAGCGCAACGCCAAGTTCGCCGCCCGCCTCCAGGCCGCCGGTTTCCAGCCGGTGAACGACGCGACCGGACGGCTGCGGTATCTGCCGGCGGGCGTCCAGGTGCCGGGGCAGGCGAACCCGTTCGCGAGCGGGCCGTACGGCGGTGTCCCGCAGGGCGGTGTGCCGTACGGCGGTGGCCCGCAGGGTGGTCCTTACGGCGCCGCTCCGGCCGCCCCCGGCCCGTACGCCCAGCCGTACCCGCAACAGCAGGCGTACCCGCAGCCGCCGTACCCCCAGCAGCAGCCGCCCCACCCCCAGCAGAACCCCCACTGGCAGCCCCCGGCCCACTGATCCGCCCGCCCGCGTCACGGGAACCTCTCATCCCACCTCCTCACGAGGTGAGAGCAAAGTTCCTTTCCGGTCACCCAGTGCCACAGGCAGGAAACGCGCCCTCCCTACCTTCGGGATCAGCCACTTCCTGGAGTACGACCTGAGCCCGGAGCCCCGTGGAGGCGTCATGACAGCCCCAAGCACAGCCCCCGCCGCGAGCAGGGGAGGCCGCTGGATCGATCACTGGGATCCGGAGGACGAGACCTTCTGGAACGAGAAGGGTGAGAAGATCGCCCGCCGGAACCTCTTCTTCTCCGTCCTGTCCGAGCACATCGGGTTCTCCATCTGGACGCTGTGGTCGGTCATGGTCCTCTTCATGGGCCCGGAGTACGGCCTCACCCCGGCGGACAAGTTCACCATCGTCTCGATGGCCACCCTCGTCGGCGCCGTCGTCCGGGTGCCGTACACCTTCGCCGTCGCGATCTTCGGCGGGCGGAACTGGACGATCATCTCGGCCACAATGCTGCTCCTGCCGACGATCGCCGCGTTCACCGTGATGGAACCGGGGACGTCCTTCACCACGTTCCTGCTGTGCGCGATGCTCGCCGGCGTCGGTGGCGGAAACTTCGCCTCCAGCATGACCAACATCAACGCCTTCTTCCCGCTGCGGAAGAAGGGCTGGGCGCTCGGCCTCAACGCGGGCGGCGGCAACATCGGTGTGCCGGTCGTGCAGCTCGTCGGCCTCGCGGTCATCGGCGCCAGCGGCGGCCCGCGCGTGCTGCTCGGCATCTACATCCCGCTGATCGTGGTCGCCGCCGTCCTCGCCGCCGTCTACATGGACAACATCTCGTCCGTGAAGAACGACACCGGCGCCGCCAAGGACGCGGTGAAGGAGGGACACACCTGGATCATGTCCTTCCTCTACATCGGCACCTTCGGCTCCTTCATCGGCTACAGCTTCGCCTTCGGCCTGGTCCTGCAGACCCAGTTCGGCCGTACGCCGCTGCAAGCCGCGTACGTCACCTTCATCGGCCCGCTGCTCGGCTCGCTGATCCGGCCCGTCGGCGGCGCGCTCGCCGACAAGTACGGCGGCGCGAAGATCACGCTGTGGAACTACGTCGCCATGGCTGCCGCGACCTCGGTCATCATCGTGGCCTCGATGCGGGAGTCGCTGCCCCTGTTCACCACCGCGTTCATCATCCTGTTCGTCCTGACGGGCCTCGGCAACGGCTCGACGTTCAAGATGATCCCCGGCATCTTCCACACCAAGGCCCTCGCCAAGGGCCTCACCGGTGAGGAGGCAGCCGCCTACGGCCGCCGCCTGTCCGGCGCCTCCATGGGCCTGATCGGCGCGGTGGGTGCGCTGGGCGGACTCGGCATCAACCTCGCCTTCCGCCAGTCCTTCCTCTCCGTGGGCTCCGGCACCGGCGCCTTTGTCGCCTTCCTCGCCTTCTACGGTGTGTGCTTCCTGGTCACCTGGGCCGTATACCTTCGCCGCCCGGCCGCGCAGCCGGACGCCTCGACGGCCACTTCGGAGGCGAAGCCGCAGCTCAGCTACGCCGAGGTGTGAGACGGGTGTGACGTAACACCGTCGACATCAAGCCGAACCGAGCCTGTCACGCACCGTTGACAGGCTCGATCGGCATGCGGGTGGAACCCGATATGTGACGACTCGCGAGCGGGACGAGAGTTATGTACGACGAACAGCACAAGCCCGATCACGGGCAACACGGCCCTCTGGCGGGGTTCACCGTCGGTGTGACCGCCGCGCGCCGCGCCGACGAGCTGGGGGCGCTGCTCCAGCGGCGCGGCGCCGCCGTCCTGCATGCCCCCGCCCTGCGCATCGTGCCGCTGTCCGACGACGGTGAACTGCTCGCCGCGACCAAGCAGATCGTGGACCAGGCGCCGGATGTCGTCGTCGCCACGACCGCGATCGGCTTCCGCGGGTGGATCGAGGCGGCCGACGGCTGGGGCCTTGGCGAGGACCTGCTGGACCGGCTGCGCGGTGTGGAGCTGCTCGCGCGCGGTCCGAAGGTGAAGGGGTCCATACGGGCCGCCGGTCTTACGGAGGACTGGTCGCCGTCGTCCGAATCCATGGCGGAGGTACTGGACCGGCTGCTGGAGGAGGGCGTCGACGGGCGGCGTATCGCCGTACAGCTGCACGGGGAGCCGCTGCCCGGGTTCGTCGAGTCGCTCCGGGCCGCGGGCGCGGAGGTCGTGGGGGTACCGGTGTACCGGTGGATGCCGCCGGAGGACATCAGTCCGGTGGACCGGTTGCTGGACGCGACGGTTGCGCGCGGGCTGGACGCGCTGACCTTCACGAGTGCGCCCGCTGCCGCGTCGCTGCTGTCCCGGGCGGAGGAGCGGGGCCTGCTGCCGGAGGTTCTGGCGGCTCTGCACCACGACGTGCTCCCGGCCTGCGTCGGCCCGGTGACCGCGCTGCCGTTGCAGGCCGTGGGGGTGGACACCGTCCAGCCGGAACGCTTCCGGCTCGGGCCGCTGGTCCAGCTGCTGTGCCAGGAACTGCCCGCTCGGGCGCGGTCGTTGCCCGTGGCCGGGCATCGAGTGGAGATTCGGGGACATGCGGTACTGGTGGACGGGGCGCTACGGCCGGTTCCGCCGGCCGGGATGTCCCTGCTGCGGGCGCTGTCCCGGCGGCCCGGGTGGGTGGTCGCGCGGGCGGAGCTGCTGCGCGCGCTGCCGGGTGCCGGGCGCGACGAGCATGCGGTGGAGACGGCGATGGCCCGTCTGCGGTCGGCTCTCGGTACGCCGAAGTTGATCCAGACGGTGGTGAAGCGGGGGTACCGGCTGGCGTTGGATCCGGCGGCGGATTCCAAGTACGCGGACGTGTAGGTACCGATGGGGGTGGGTGGATGCGGCTAGAAGTGTCCTGAAGATCTTGCTTGGGCCGCCCCGATCACCCAGGTTCGCCCGCAAAAATCGATCGGGGCAATCCGGTGCAAGTCGGGCGGGTTTTCAAGGTTCTCAGTGGTCTCCTAGGCGGCGCGACCGCCCGCGGGCTGACGTACCGACCCCCACGCCAGGCACCCCAACCCCACCGTCGACAGCACTCCCCGCACCACGTTCCAGCCCACCCAGGCGCCCTCGAACTCCTCCCGCAGCACCGCCGGATCCCCTGCCTCCATCAAGGCGTCGTTGAGCGGGATGTTGATCAGTACCGTCACCAGGAACGCCAGCACGTTCGCCGCCAGTGCCGCCCACATCCACCGGCGCCCCGGCGCGCCCCGCAGCTGCCACGCCGCCACTGCCGTCAGCACCGGCGCCCCCAGGAAGCTCAGCAGGAACACCGGGTTCTGGATCACCTCGTTGATGTTCCGCATGACCTCCACGTACACCTCGTCCGAACTCCGTCCCAGGCCCGGCATCACCGCGCAGGCGAAGACGTAGAAGGTTCCGGCGAGCAGACCCGTGGTGATCGTGGCCGCGGTCGAGGTGGCTGTCCGAGATGCTGTTGTCGTCATGCGATCAGTCAATCGGCCGCCCGCCCCACGGAACATGGCCCTGACGCGCGCCGGCATACGCACGCGTCCACGAGGGGTTCCGGGCGCGGAAGCGGGAAGGCACTGTTAGAGGGAACGGTTCGTCCGGGGCCGGACCCGGGGTGACCCCTAGGCGGTGACAGGCACATGGCACTGGGTACGGCCACGTTCTCGTACGAGCTGCGCTTCGACGCCGGACGGATCTGTCTGGATCTCCTCGCCACGACCCACCCGGTGGAACGGCTCGACTCCGTCGAGGTGCTGTGCGCGTGGATCACCGGGTCCGGGCTCGTCCCGGCGGGGACCCCGCTCGGGCACGCCGACGCGTCCTGGCTCGTCGACTTCCGGGAACTGCGCGGCCGCATCGACCAGTTGGTCCGCGGCGCGCTGTCCTCCGAGGTCAGGTCCCGGTCGTCGTACGGCCCCGCGCTCGCCCGGGTGAACGACGCCGCCCGCACCGCGCCCCCCGCCCCGCGCGCGATGCGTGCCCAGGACGGCACGCTCGTACGGGAGTTGGAGGGGCCGCCGGAGCGGGACGCGCTGCTCGCCGCCGTCGCCCGGGACGCCGTGGAGCTGTTGACCGACCCGTCGGCGATGGCCGCGCTCAGGCAGTGCGAGGGCGACAACTGCCCGATCGTCTACCTCGACACCTCGCGCGGCCGCCGCAGGCGCTGGTGCAGCAGCGAGGTGTGCGGGAACCGGGAGCGGGTCGCCCGGCATCGACGGCGGGCCGCGCTCGCCCGCGCCTGACGGTCCGTTATGCCCCTTCTGGGGCGCGGCTGTCGAAGTGATTTCGATTACACATCGTTTACCTTCGCTTGGTTCGGACCTTGCGGCTCGATCTTGCCTCCGTGGCGGAAATGTAAAGACATTGAGGGGGGAATGTGCCCCGGTGTCCCCTCCGTCATGTCACCCCGGAGAAAACTGTCACCCCACTTTGAACACTCAACCCGCCCGGTGCGTACGGGTGGTGGAGCGACCGACTGGGGGAACCCCCGGACATCGGAGGTGGGCGTGCGCAAGGATGCGGCCGTGGCCAATGAACGTGGATCGAGGGCCCGACATCGCATGTCCCAGCCCTCGGTGGAACCTGACGAGGAGCTGATGCGTGCTCTGTACAGAGAGCACGCCGGACCCCTGCTCGCGTACGTCCTCCGACTGGTCGCCGGTGACCGGCAGCGCGCCGAGGACGTCGTGCAGGAGACGCTCATCCGTGCCTGGAAGAACGCCGGTCAGCTCAATCGAGCGACCGGATCGGTACGCCCCTGGCTGGTGACGGTCGCGCGCCGCATCGTCATCGACGGCCACCGCAGCCGGCAGGCCCGGCCGCAGGAGGTCGATCCGTCGCCGCTGGAGGTCATCCCCGCGGAGGACGAGATCGACAAGGCGCTGTGGTTGATGACGCTGTCGGACGCGCTCGACGACCTGACCCCCGCCCACCGGGAGGTGCTCGTCGAGACGTACTTCAAGGGACGTACCGTCAATGAGGCAGCCGAGACGCTGGGCATACCCAGTGGCACCGTCCGCTCACGGGTGTTCTACGCCCTGCGGTCGATGAAGCTGGCGCTGGAGGAGCGGGGGGTGACGGCGTGATGAACACATACGGGGGATACGGAGCAGGGGGCCCGGGTATGTCTGGCCCCATGCAGGGATCGCAGGGCTCTTCGGGCGCGAACGAGCACGAGACCGTCGGCGCCTACGCCCTCGGGATCCTCGACGACGCCGAAGCAACCGCTTTCGAGATGCACCTCGCGACCTGCGAGTGGTGCGCCCAGCAGCTCGACGAGCTCGCCGGGATGGAGCCGATGCTGGCCGCGCTCGCGGACCTGCCGGGCTCCGGCACGCCCGCCATCGGCGAGTCGCTGTCGGCGAAGCCGAGCCCGAGGCTGGTGCAGAAGCTGGTCGACGAGGTCGCCGAGCGCCGCGCGATGACCCGCCGCCGCAGCTTCTACATGGTGGCCGCAGCGGCCGCCCTGATCGTCGGCGGTCCGGTCGCCGCGATCGCCACCACCACCGGCGGCGACGACGGCGATACGTCCACCGATGCACACGCCACCAGCCCAGCCAAGGCCGCCTTCGACGTCATGACCGACCGGGTCTCCGGCCGGGACGCCTCCACCAAGGTCTCCGCGACCGTCGCCATGGAGCCGAAGGCCTGGGGCACCCACGCCGTGCTGGAGCTGAAGAACGTCACCGGCCCGGAGAAGTGCTCCCTGATCGCCGTAGGAAAGAACGGCGAGCGCGAGACGATCACCTCCTGGTCCGTCCCCAAGTGGGGCTACGGCATCCCGAACGCCAAGACCGAGCAGGCCAAGCAGCCGCTGTACGTGCACGGCGGCGCGGCCTTCGCGCCCGAGGACATCGAGCGTTTCGAGGTCATGACCTTCGAGGGCAAGCGGCTGGTCGAGGTGGCCGTCTGAGGCCACACACCGCGGACGCATAGCTTCCAGGGCCCCCCTTCGCGTACGGTTGACGGCTGCCCAGCACGTCAGAAGGGGGCCCGGTGGCCGCACAGGCTCAGCAGGAAACCGCGGTCGGCGCGGTCCCGGACTCGGTCCGGGACCGTGAGATCAGCGTCGAACAGGAACACCTGGACCGGGTGTACCAGCGTCTTGAGGAGAAGATCCACGAGGCGGAGTTCCTCATGCACGACGCGGCCAAGCGCGGCCAGGTCGGCACCCCCGGCGCCCTCGCGGAGCGGGACGCGCAGGTCTTCCGGGCCGGCGTCCACCTCAACCGGCTGAACAACGAGTACGAGGACTTCCTCTTCGGCCGGATCGACCTGCTGCCCGGCAAGGACGGCAAGAAGGGCCCGGACGGCGCCTACACCGCCGTGGAGCCCGCCGAAGGCGCGGTGCGCTCCGACAACACCGCCGACATCGCCGAGACCCTGCACATCGGGCGGATCGGAGTCCTCGACAACGACTACACCCCGCTGGTCATCGACTGGCGGGCCCCCGCGGCCGCCCCCTTCTACCGCTCCACCCCGGTCGACCCGGGGCGTGTGGTCCGCAGAAGGGTCATCCGCTCCAAGGGCCGCCGGGTCCTCGGAGTCGAGGACGACCTGATGCGCCCCGAGCTCAAGGCGTTCCGGGACGGCGAGGAGCTGCCCGTCATCGGCGACGGCGCCCTGATGGCCGCGCTCGGCCAGGCCCGCACCCACACCATGCGGGACATCGTCGCCTCCATCCAGGCCGAGCAGGACCTCGTCATCCGCGCCCCCGCCGCCTCCGTGACCTACGTCGAGGGTGGCCCCGGCACCGGCAAGACCGCCGTCGCCCTGCACCGCGCCGCCTATCTGCTCTACCAGGACCGGCGCCGGTACGCGGGCGGCATCCTGATCGTCTCCCCGACCCCGCTGCTGGTGGCGTACACCGAGGGCGTGCTCCCGTCCCTCGGCGAGGAGGGCCAGGTCGCCGTCCGGGCCATCGGCTCACTGGTCGACGGCGCCGAGGCCACGCTCTACGACTCCCCGTCCACGGCCCGCGCCAAGGGCTCGTACCGCATGCTCAAGGTGGTGCGGAAGGCCGCGCGCGGAGCTCTGGAGCTGAACGATTCTCCGACCCGGCTCCGGGTGGTCGCCTTCGGCCGCCGGCTGGAGCTGGAGGCCCATGAGCTGGCCGCGATCCGCCGCAACGCCCTCGGCGGCACCGCCCCCGTGAACCTGCTGCGCCCGCGCGCCCGCAAGCTCCTCCTGGACGCCCTGTGGAACCGCTCCGGCGGCGCCGCCCGGCACACCGACCCCGAGCTCGCGGCCGAGCTGCGTTCCTCCTTCGACGAGGACGTGACCAGCGAGGACTCCTTCATCGAGTTCCTCGACGCCTGGTGGCCGGAGCTGACCCCGAAGGCCGTGCTCGCGGCGATGGCGGACGAGCGGCGCCTCGGCCGCTGGGCCCGGCGCGTCCTCAACCCGGGCGAGGTCCGCCGGGTCGCCCGCTCCCTGCGCCGGGACGGCTGGTCGGTGCACGACATCGCCCTGCTCGACGAGCTCCAGGCGATCCTCGGCGCCCCGGCCCGCCCGAAGAAGAAGAAGCGCGAACTGGACCCCCTCGACCAGCTCACCGGCCTGGAGGAGCTGATGCCGGTGCGCGAGGAGACCCAGCGCGAGCGCGCCGAGCGCCTCGCGCAGGAGCGCGTCGAGTACGCCCACGTCATCGTCGACGAGGCCCAGGACCTCACCCCGATGCAGTGGCGCATGGTCGGCCGCCGCGGCCGGCACGCCACCTGGACGGTCGTCGGCGACCCGGCCCAGTCCTCCTGGTCCGACCCGGACGAGGCCGCCGAGGCCCGCGACGAGGCCCTCGGCACCCGCCCGCGCCGCCGCTTCCAGCTCACCGTGAACTACCGCAACCCCGCCGAGATCGCCGAGCTGGCCGCGAAGGTGCTGGCACTGGCCATGCCCGGCTCGACCTCCCCCTCGGCCGTCCGCTCCACCGGCGTCGAGCCGCGCTTCAGCGTCGTGGAGCAGTCCCTGGGACACACCGTCCGTCAGGAGGCCGCGCGACTGCTGGAGCGGGTCGACGGCACGGTCGGCGTGGTCGTCGCCATGCAGCGCCGCGAGGAGGCCGCCCGCTGGCTCGCCGGACTCGGCGACCGGGTGGTGGCCCTCGGCAGCCTGGAGGCAAAGGGACTGGAGTACGACGCGACCGTCGTCGTCTCACCCGCGGAGATCGCCGACGAGTCCCCGGCGGGCCTGCGGGTCCTCTACGTCGCCCTCACCCGCGCGACCCAGCAGCTCACGGTGGTCTCGGGCGGGCGCGACGAGCCCGACGCGGCGGGGGTGCCGGATCTTCTCCGGGACTGACTCGCGAGACGGGAATGGCCTTACGGGCCGGGTTTGTTAGCCTGGGTGTGGCACCGGCCCGATCCAAGCCCCCGGGCCCAACCTTCGTCGCTACGAGCGACCACTTGCCGCGAGGCGAGCATGGCGGGTCGGTGTCACTCAGCGTTCGAGAGGCCCACGTCCGATGTGACGTGGGCCTCTTTGTTGCCCGTATGTCTGGCTGATCGATTCTCGTATCGTGGAAGATGTTTTCCAAAGTTGTCGCACGGTCGTCGTCTACCGGTGAACAAAAAGTCCGCAATCCAGGGCGGCTACCACGTACTCAGCGGTAGGTGCGACGATCGGACGGCACAACTTCGCGACACGGTGAAAGCAGAGGAAGTCGGCCATGGCAACGGCGCCCAGCGTCTCCTACTCGATGACCATCCGGCTGGAGGTGCCCGCGAGCGGAACGGCGGTCTCCCAGCTCACCACGGCCGTCGAATCCCACGGAGGCTCGGTCACCGGCCTCGACGTCACCGCCTCCGGCCACGAGAAGCTCCGGATCGACGTCACCATCGCGGCGACGTCCACCGCGCACGCCGACGAGATCGTCGAGCAGCTCCGCGGCATCGAGGGCGTCACCCTCGGCAAGGTCTCGGACCGTACGTTCCTCATGCACCTCGGCGGCAAGATCGAGATGCAGTCCAAGCATCCCATCCGCAACCGTGACGACCTCTCCATGGTCTACACGCCGGGTGTGGCCCGGGTCTGCATGGCGATCGCCGAGAACCCCGAGGACGCCCGCCGTCTCACCATCAAGCGCAACTCCGTCGCGGTCGTGACGGACGGCTCCGCGGTGCTCGGCCTCGGCAACATCGGCCCCAAGGCCGCGCTGCCGGTCATGGAGGGCAAGGCGGCCCTCTTCAAGCGGTTCGCCGGGATCGACGCCTGGCCGATCTGCCTGGACACCCAGGACACCGACGCGATCGTCGAGATCGTGAAGGCCATCGCCCCCGGCTTCGCCGGCATCAACCTGGAAGACATCTCGGCCCCGCGCTGCTTCGAGATCGAGGCCCGGCTGCGCGAGGCCCTCGACATCCCCGTCTTCCACGACGACCAGCACGGCACCGCGATCGTGGTGCTCGCGGCGCTGACGAACGCCCTGCGGGTGGCCGGCAAGTCCATCGACAGCATCCGGGTCGTCATGTCCGGCGCGGGCGCGGCCGGTACGGCCATCCTGAAGCTGCTGCTCGCGGCCGGGGTGAAGAACGCCGTCGTCGCCGACATCCACGGCGTCGTGCACGCCGGCCGCGAGGACCTCGTGGACGCCGCCCCCGACTCGGCGCTGCGCTGGATCGCCGACAACACCAACCCCGAGGGCCTGACCGGCACGCTGAAGGAGGCCGTGCGCGGCGCGGACGTCTTCATCGGCGTCTCGGCCCCGAACGTCATCGACGGTGACGACGTGGCCGCCATGGCGGACGGCGCGATCGTGTTCGCGCTCGCGAACCCCGACCCCGAGGTGGACCCGGCAATCGCCCGTCAGACGGCGGCGGTTGTGGCCACCGGCCGCTCCGACTTCCCGAACCAGATCAACAACGTGCTGGTCTTCCCGGGCGTCTTCCGCGGCCTGCTGGACGCCCAGTCCCGCACGGTCAACACCGAGATGATGCTGGCGGCCGCGAAGGCGCTCGCGGACGTGGTGACCGAGGACGAGCTGAACCCGAACTACATCGTCCCGAGCGTCTTCAACGACAAGGTCGCGGGCGCGGTGGCCGGTGCGGTGCGCGAGGCGGCCAGGGCGGCCGGCGCCGCCCCGAACCACGACTCCGGCGTCTGAGGACGTGACGATCGCCACGGCAAGCCCTTGTAGCGGCGCGTCGTGGAACCGAGGGCCTGTGACAGCCGTTTATGGTGACGGCCAGGCTCAGGCCCTCTTTTCGTGTGACTCCCAAGGGTGTTCTCACGACTCGGACGGGTGCCGGATTGGCTTTCCCGCCGCAGGTAGGGGCAGGATGCGTCTCTGGGCGCGAGGGTCCGAGGACGGACCCGGGTCCGGGGACTGTCCGAGGACCCTGGCAGCATCGGCTTCGCTGTGCCCACTATGCGGCTCCGCCGCGTGGCACGCCTCAACAGCAAGAAGAACACGGGAGTAACAACATGAACCGCAGTGAGCTGGTGGCCGCGCTGGCCGACCGCGCCGAGGTGACTCGCAAGGACGCCGACGCCGTGCTGGCCGCGTTCGCCGAGACCGTCGGCGAGGTCGTCGCCAAGGGCGACGAGAAGGTCACCATCCCCGGCTTCCTGACTTTCGAGCGCACCCACCGTGCCGCTCGCACCGCGCGCAACCCGCAGACCGGCGACCCGATCCAGATCCCGGCCGGCTACAGCGTGAAGGTCTCCGCGGGCAGCAAGCTCAAGGAAGCCGCCAAGGGCAAGTGACCTTGCCGTCTGTACACCACGGGACGGTGTGCGGCTTGTAGCAACGCCAATGGGGCGGCGCCCGGTTCTCGGGTGCCGCCCCATCGTGGTTTCGCTCACCGATGGCCTCGAACGCCGGCCGGGCTGGTTTTCGCTAGCCCAGCGCCTTGCCCGGCAGTTCCACCTTCGCGCCCAGTTCGACGAGCTTCTCCATGAAGTTCTCGTAGCCCCGGTTGATGAGGTCGATGCCGTGGACGCGGGACGTGCCCTGGGCCGCCAGGGCGGCGATGAGGTAGGAGAAGCCGCCGCGGAGGTCGGGGATGACCAGATCGGCGCCCTGGAGCTTCGTCGGGCCCGACACGACCGCCGAGTGCAGGAAGTTGCGCTGGCCGAAGCGGCAGTCGGAGCCGCCGAGGCACTCGCGGTAGAGCTGGATGTGGGCGCCCATCTGGTTCAGCGCGGAGGTGAAGCCGAGGCGGGACTCGTAGACCGTCTCGTGGATGATCGAGAGGCCGGTCGCCTGGGTGAGCGCCACGACCAGCGGCTGCTGCCAGTCCGTCTGGAAGCCCGGGTGCACGTCCGTTTCGAGTGCGATGGACTTCAACTGGCCACCGGGGTGCCAGAAGCGGATGCCCTCGTCGTCGATCTCGAAGGCGCCCCCCACCTTCCGGTAGGTGTTCAGGAACGTCATCATCGAGCGCTGCTGGGCGCCGCGGACGTAGATGTTGCCCTCGGTCGCCAGCGCCGCGGACGCCCAGGAGGCGGCCTCCAGGCGGTCCGGCAGGGCGCGGTGGGCGTAGCCGCCGAGCTTGTCGACACCGGTGACGCGGATCGTGCGGTCGGTGTCCATCGCGATGATGGCGCCCATCTTCTGCAGGACGCAGATCAGGTCCTCGATCTCCGGCTCCACGGCCGCGTTCGAGAGTTCCGTCACGCCCTCCGCGAGCACCGCGGTCAGCAGCACCTGCTCGGTCGCGCCCACCGACGGGTACGGCAGCCGGATCTTCGTGCCGCGCAGTCGCGTCGGCGCCTCCAGGTACTGGCCGTCCGCCCGCTTCTCGATCGTCGCGCCGAACTGCCGCAGTACCTCGAAGTGGAAGTCGATGGGCCGGCCGCCGATGTCGCAGCCGCCGAGGCCCGGGATGAAGGCGTGACCGAGGCGGTGCAGCAGCGGACCGCACAGGAGGATCGGGATCCGGCTGGAACCCGCGTGGGCATCGATGTCAGCGACGTTCGCGCTCTCCACGTGCGACGGGTCCATCACCAGTTCGCCGGGCTCCTCGCCCGGACGTACCGTCACTCCGTGCAGTTGCAGCAGCCCGCGTACGACCCGTACGTCCCGGATGTCCGGAACGTTGCGCAGCCGACTTGGCTCACTGCCCAGCAGGGCGGCGACCATGGCCTTCGGCACGAGGTTCTTCGCACCGCGGACACGGATCTCGCCCTCCAGCGGGGTTCCGCCGTGGACAAGCAGTACGTCGTCATTGCCGTTGACGGTCATGTATCTCGCGTTCCGATGAGTGGGGCAGGGGCCGAGGAAACAGGGTAATCGCCGCGGACCCCCCTTCAGTAAGCCCAAGTGCCGCCCAGATACGTCATGGCTGTGTCACAACACGAACGGTTCTTCGCCGGGCACGAGGGGTCACCGCGGCGGGTGTGCGCCGGGGGCGCTCGATTCCGCGCTGAGCTGCGTTCACTCCCTTACCGGGATTGCCTCCCCATGCGAAGGGAAGATGCGGGATCATGTCTGGCATGACCGAGGTGTCCTCGCTCACAGGGCGGTTGCTCGTGGCAACGCCCGCCCTGGCGGACCCGAACTTCGACCGCGCGGTGGTGCTGCTCCTCGACCACGACGAGGAGGGCTCCCTCGGTGTCGTCCTCAACCGTCCGACCCCGGTGGACGTGGGCGACATCCTGGAGGGCTGGGGCGAGCTGGCCGGCGAACCGGGCGTCGTCTTCCAGGGCGGCCCGGTCTCCCTCGACTCGGCCCTCGGTGTCGCCGTCATCCCCGGCGGGGCGAGCGGCGAGGCCGCACCGCTGGGCTGGCGCCGGGTGCACGGCGCGATCGGGCTCGTGGACCTGGAGGCCCCGCCGGAGCTGCTCGCCTCGGCCCTCGGATCACTGCGGATCTTCGCCGGATACGCCGGCTGGGGGCCCGGCCAGCTGGAGGACGAGCTGGTGGAGGGCGCCTGGTACGTCGTGGAGTCGGAGCCCGGTGATGTGTCCTCGCCGGCCCCGGAGAGACTGTGGCGGGAGGTCCTGCGCCGCCAGCGCAACGAGCTCGCGATGGTGGCCACGTATCCGGACGACCCTTCGCTCAACTGACCCGTGTGAGCTTCAGTACTCTTGGTTGTTATGAGCACTCTTGAGCCTGAGACCCAGCCGCAGCGCGGGACTGGTACGGGGACCCTCGTAGAGCCGACGCCGCAGGTGTCCCACGGCGACGGTGACCACGAGCGCTTCGCCCACTACGTCCAGAAGGACAAGATCATGGCGAGCGCCCTCGACGGGACTCCCGTCGTGGCGCTGTGCGGCAAGGTCTGGGTGCCCGGCCGCGATCCGAAGAAGTACCCCGTGTGTCCCATGTGCAAGGAGATCTACGAGTCCATGGGCGCCGGCGGCGACGACAAGGGCAAGGGCGGCGACAAGAAGAAGTAGCCGCTCGCCTGAAGCTCCTGTGAGGCCCCTGGGGCGCCGATGCGCGTCACGGGGGCCTTCGCGTTGTCACGAAGTGGTGGAGACCTCTTGTGGACATGTTCATGTAGTCCATAGCCTCCGGGTTGTTGTTGTGCAGAGCAAAACAGTCATTGCATATGTTGCAACACCCGGAGGATTGCTCCATGAAGCTCCCCGCCCGTCTGGCCGTGCTCCTCGCAGTCATGGCCGCCACCGCCTGCGCCCCCCAGACGTCCGGCAACTCCTCCTCCGACAAGGACGAGAAGACCGGCACACTCCGCGTCTGGCTCTTCCAGGAGGTCAGCAACAAGCCCAAGGAGAAGGTCGTCGACTCCGTCCTCGCCGCCTTCGAGAAGGCCCACGAGGACACGAAGGTCACCGTCGAGTACATCCCCGTCGAGACCCGCGCCCAGCGCATCAAGGCCGCCTTCAACGACCCCAAGAGCGCGCCCGACGTCATCGAGTACGGCAACACCGACACCGCGGGCTATGTGAAGGACGGCGGACTCCTCGACGTCACCGAGGAGTTCGGCGCGTGGAAGGAGGCCGCGGACACCGACCCGACCGCGAAGGAGTCGGTCACGGTGGACGGCAAGGTCTACGGCGCCCCGTACTTCGTCGGTGTGCGCGCGCTGTACTACCGCACCGACGTCTTCGACGAACTCGGCCTCGAAGTCCCCCGAACGCAGGCCGAGCTGATCTCCACGGCGAAGGAGATACGGGCCGCCAAGCCCGAGTTGTACGGGCTCGCGGTCGGCGGTGCGTACACGTACGGCGCGATGCCGTTCGTGTGGGCCAACGGCGGTGAACTCGCCACGGGCAAGGGTGGCTCGTACGCCTCCGCCATCGACAGCCCGGCCGCGCAGAAGGGCATCAAGGCGTACACGTCTCTCTTCGGCGACGACAACTGCCCCGCCGCGACCTGCGCCGGGATGGGTGGCAACGACACCGTGACCGCGTTCGCCTCCGGCAAGGCGGGGATGGCGATCGGCGGGGACTTCAGCCATGCGGCGGTGGAGGCCGGGAAGGTCCGCGGCAAGTACGCCGTCGTGCCGCTGCCCGGGGTGAAGGCCGGGGAGACCGCGCCTGCCTTCGCGGGCGGCAACAACATCGGCGTACTGAAGAGCACCTCGCACCGCACGCTCGCGGTCGATCTGATGAAGCGGCTCGCCTCGAAGCGGACGCAGGCCTTGATGTTCGACGCGATGGGCTTCCTGCCGACCTTCTCGGACGTACGGCAGCAGGCGGCGGCGAAGGAGCCGTTCGTGAAGCCGTTCGTCGAGACGCTGGGCTCGGGCACGAAGTTCGTGCCGGCGTCGGCCGCGTGGTCCCAGATCGACTCGTCGCTCGTGCTGCCGACGATGTTCCAGGAGATCGTGAGCGGTAAGAAGTCGGTGGCCGAGGCTTCCAAGGACGCGGCGGCGAAGATGAACGACGCGTTCGGCTCCGTCGGGTGACCTCGGTGACCGACCGCAGGACCTGGACCCCTTGGCTCTATCTCGCCCCCGCCCTTGTCGTCCTCGGCGGCCTGCTCGCCTACCCCATCTACCAGCTCGGGCTGATCTCCCTCTTCCACTACACCCAGGCCCAGGTCAGTGGCGGGGAGCCGACCACCTTCGAGGGGTTCGGGAACTACGCCGAACTCTTCGGGGACTCCCAGTTCTGGGAGGTGCTGCTGGCCACGGTCGTGTTCGCGGCGGCCTGTGTCGTGTCGACGCTCGCCGTCGGGTGTGCGCTCGCCGTGCTGCTCACGCGCGTGCGGGCCGTGCCCCGGCTGGCGTTGATGCTGGCGGCGCTGGGGGCCTGGGCCACCCCCGCCGTCACCGGATCCACCGTGTGGCTGTTTCTCTTCGACGCCGACTTCGGGCCCGTGAACCAGGTGTTGGGGCTCGGCGACCACTCCTGGACGTACGGTCGCTTCAGCGCCTTCTTCCTCGTACTGCTCGAAGTGGTCTGGTGCTCCTTCCCGTTCGTGATGGTCACCGTGTACGCGGGCATCCGCGCCGTACCCGGCGAGGTGCTGGAGGCCGCAGCGCTGGACGGCGCCTCGCAGTGGCGGATCTGGCGGTCGGTGCTCGCGCCGATCCTGCGGCCGATCCTGGTCGTCGTGACCATCCAGTCGGTCATCTGGGACTTCAAGGTCTTCACGCAGATCTACGTCATGACCAACGGCGGCGGCATCGCGGGCCAGAACCTGGTGCTCAATGTGTACGCCTACCAGAAGGCGTTCGCGTCCTCGCAGTACAGCCTCGGCTCGGCGATCGGGGTCGTGATGCTGCTGATCCTGCTCGTCGTGACGCTGGCCTACCTGCGGCTGCTGCGCCGGCAGGGGGAGGAGCTGTGAATCTTCTTCGGGGTCTTGTGGCCCGGCCGTGGCGGTTCGCCGCGGAAGCGACCGCGCTGCTGATCGCGGCGGTCGTCGCCTTCCCGCTGTACTGGATGGTGCTGAGCGCCTTCAAACCGGCCGGGGAGATCGAGTCGACCGAGGCGCGGCCCTGGACGGCGGCGCCCTCGCTGGATTCCTTCCGGCGCGTGTTCGAGCAGCAGGAATTCGGCCGTTACTTCCTCAACAGCCTTGTCGTGGCGGGCACCGTCGTGATCGCCTCGGCGCTGATCGCGTTTCTCGCGGCGACCGCAGTGACCCGATTCCGGTTCCGCTTCCGGACCACCTTGCTCATCATGTTTCTGGTGGCCCAGATGGTGCCCGTCGAGGCCCTCACGATCCCCTTGTTCTTCCTCATGCGGGACGCCGGGCAGCTGAACACGCTGGGCTCGCTGATCCTGCCGCACATCGCCTTCTCGCTGCCGTTCGCGATCTGGATGCTGCGAGGGTTTGTGAAGGCCGTCCCCGAGGCTTTGGAGGAGGCCGCATACCTCGACGGGGCGAGCCACGCGCGATTCCTGTGGCAGATCCTTTTCCCGCTCGTACTGCCGGGGTTGGTGGCCACGAGCGTGTTTTCCTTCATCTCGGCCTGGAACGACTTCCTGTTCGCCAAGTCGTTCATCATCAGTGACACTTCGCAGTCGACGCTGCCGATGGCGCTGCTGGTCTTCTACAAGCCGGACGAGCCGGACTGGGGCGGCGTGATGGCCGCGTCGACGGTGATGACGATTCCGGTGCTGGTGTTCTTCGTACTCGTACAGCGACGGCTGGTCTCGGGGCTGGGCGGAGCGGTAAAGGACTGACGACATGGGCTTCCACGATGTGATTCCGGCACCTCGCAAGGGATGGTGGGTGCCACCGGCGCAGGGAGCGTTTCCGCTGGACGGGGAAACCGTGCTGCACGCGGCGCCCGGCACAGAGCGGGTGGGGCTCTGGCTGCGCAGCACCCTGAGCGCCGCCACCGGACTGCCGTTCGCCGACGGCCGCAACGACAACGGCATCGAGCTGAGCGTAGATCCCGAGATGGCGGGGGAGGCGTACCGCATCGTCATCGACGGATACGCGATCCGCATCCAGGGCGGGAGTGCGGCCGGGGTTTTCTGGGGTGCGCAGACGTTCCGTCAGCTGTTGGGGGCCGACGCCTTTCGGCGCGCACCGATCGATCCGGCCTGCCTGGAGTGGCAGGTGCCGATGGTCGTCATCGAGGACTCCCCCCGTTTCCGCTGGCGCGGCCTCATGCTCGACGTGGCCCGGCACTTCATGCCCAAGGACGGTGTCCTGCGCTACCTCGACCTGATGGCGGCGCACAAACTCAACGTCCTGCACTTCCACTTGACCGACGACCAGGGCTGGCGTGTCGAGATCAAGAAGTACCCCCGGCTCACCGAGGTCGGCTCCTGGCGGGAGCGTACGAAATTCGGCCACCGGGCCTCACCGCTGTGGGAGGAGAAGCCGCACGGTGGCTACTACACCCAGGACGACATCCGCGAGATCGTCGCCTACGCCGCCGAGCGGCATATCACCGTCGTCCCCGAAATCGACGTACCCGGACACTCGCAGGCCGCCATCGCCGCGTACCCGGAACTCGGCAACACGGACGTCATCGACACGACCTCCCTCACCGTCTGGGACAACTGGGGAATCTCCGCCAACGTACTCGCCCCCACTGACAACACCCTGCGCTTCTACGAGGGGGTGTTCGAGGAACTCCTCGACCTGTTCCCCTCGGAGTTCGTCCATGTCGGCGGTGACGAATGCCTCAAGGACCAGTGGCGGCAGTCGCCCACCGCGCAGACCCGTATCAAGGAACTCGGACTGGCCGACGAGGACGCACTCCAGGCGTGGTTCGTCGGGCACTTCGACAACTGGCTCTCCGCGCGCGGGCGCAGGCTCATCGGATGGGACGAGATCCTGGAGGGCGGGCTGGCGCCGGGCGCGGCCGTGTCCTCCTGGCGCGGGTACGAGGGCGGAATCGCCGCCGCGCGCGCGGGACACGACGTCGTCATGTGCCCCGAGCAGTACGTGTACTTGGACCACCGCCAGGACGCGGGCGCCGACGAGCCGGTCCCCATCGGCTACGTCCGCACCCTGGAGGACGTCTACCGGTTCGAGCCCGTTCCCCCCTCGCTGACCTCGCAGGAGGCCCGGCATGTGCTCGGGACGCAGGCCAATGTGTGGACCGAGGTGATGGAGGACCACGCGCGCGTGGACTACCAGGCCTTCCCCCGGCTCGCGGCCTTCGCGGAGGTGGCGTGGAGTGCTCTGCCGGCCCCGGGGGAGCGGGACTTCGCCGACTTCGAGCGGCGGATGACCTCCCATTACGCGCGGCTTGACGCCCTCGGCGTCGGCTACCGCCCGCCCACCGGACCGCGTCCTTGGCAGCGGCGCCCCGGAGTGCTCGGCCGCCCCCTCGAAGGGCCGCCCCCGAACAGGTAATGGAAAAACCCCGCCAGGGTCACCGAAGAGAGGCAATTCGCGCGCACCGGTGATGCCGGACGAAAACGGACCATCTCGCTGGTGAAGTGGGCGAACGTCTCCTAGCGGACCCCCGCGTTCGGGCCCTGCGAAGATGTGCCAGAGTTGCCACGTCCGCCCTGTCAGCACGTACCGTACGGCAGCAACAGGTGGGACCAGGTGGGGCAGCGGGAAGGGGCAGCCGGTTTGACCACGCACGTACCGCAGGCGGCGCAGGCCGTCACGCTGCCCACGACGCTGGACGAGGCCGTGGCGGCTCTGGCCGCCATGCCGGCCGCCGTCCCCGTGGCCGGCGGCACCGATCTGATGGCCTCCGTCAACTCCGGTCAGCTCAGGCCCGCCGCGCTGGTCGGCCTCGGCAAGATCAGCGAGATCCGCGGCTGGCAGTACCAGGACGGCCACGCCCTGCTCGGCGCCGGGCTCACCCACGCGCGCATGGGCCGCCCCGACTTCGCCGCCCTGATCCCGGCGCTCGCCGCGTCCGCGCGTGCCGCAGGCCCGCCGCAGATCCGCAACGCCGGCACGCTGGGCGGCAACATCGCCACCGCCGCCCCCACCGGCGACGCGCTGCCGGTGCTGGCCGCCCTGGAGGCGACGCTGATCATCGCGGGTCCGGGCGGGGCCCGCCGGGAGATCCCGGTGTCGCATCTGCTGGCCGGCATGGAGATGCTGCGGGCCGGCGAACTCATCGGCTACGTGCGTGTGCCGCTGCTGCACGCCCCCCAGGTCTTCCTGAAGGCCACCGGCCGCACCGGCCCCGGGCGCGCCATGGCCTCCGTGGCGCTGGTCCTCGACCCCGCGCGGCGGGGCGTGCGGTGCGCCGTGGGCGCCATAGCGCCGATGCCGCTCAGGCCCCTGGAGGCCGAGCAGTGGGTCGCGCAGCTGATCGACTGGGACAACGACCGCGCCATCGTCCCGGAGGCGCTGACCGCCTTCGGGGAGTACGTCGCCGCGGCCTGTATCCCCGACCCGGTGCCGGCCGAGGACGGCTCCGTGGACCCGCTTCCGCCCGCCGTACTGCACCTGCGGCGCACCGTTGCCGCGCTGGCCCGACGAGCACTGGGGAGGGCGCTGTCGTGACCGACGACCAGCATGGAGAGGGCGCCCCGCGGGGCGCCGGCCGCTGGGATCCGCTGCCCCAGGGCGACTACGACGACGGCGCCACCGCCTTCGTGAAGCTTCCCGAGGGCGGCATCGACGCCCTGCCGGCCTCCACCGACAGCCCGCTGGCCGCGCCCGGCCACGGCTATGTGCCGCCGCCCATAACGGTCACGCCCGCCACCACCGCGGGCACCGATCCGGCGGCCACCGGCACCTGGTCGATGCCGGCGGGCGCGGTCCAGTGGCCCGACGCGAACGCCGGGACCGAGGAGGCCGGGAACGACCGGTTCCGGTACAACCCGGCCGCCACCGGCCAGTGGACCTTCGAGGACACCGCGGCCGCCGAGAGCGCGCCCGGCCATGACGTCACCGGCCAGTGGTCGATCCCCGTCGCGGGCGGCGACCTTCCGGACGAATCGGGTGAGTTCACCACCTCGGCACTGGTCGAGCAGTGGGGCGGCACCCCGCCGGCCACCCTCCCCGGCGGCGCGGCCGCGCCCTGGGCGACCCAGGCGATCGGTGAACCGTGGGCACGCCAGGCCGCCGAACAGGCGGAGCACAGCGGCGAGCGGAGCGCGCCGCACGCGCGCGTGCCCCTCGACGCCCACGCCGCCGACACGGCCGTACCCGAACCCCCCGCGCCCCGGGCCCCCGAGGAAGAGGCCTCACGGGGCGCTCCGGAGGCCCGTGAGGCGGACGGGGCCGACGAGGGGCCCCAGGAGGCCGAGGACGCCGAGAACGCCGCCGAGAGCGCCGTGGAACCGGCCGAGTCCTCGATGCCCGGCGAGGAACACCCCCTCGCCTCCTACGTGCTGCGGGTCAACGGCGTCGACCGGCCCGTCACCGACGCCTGGATCGGCGAGTCGCTGCTGTACGTGCTGCGCGAGCGGCTCGGGCTCGCGGGCGCCAAGGACGGCTGCTCGCAGGGCGAGTGCGGGGCCTGCAACGTCCAGGTCGACGGGCGGCTCGTCGCCTCCTGCCTGGTGCCCGCCGTGACCGCCGCCGGCAGCGAGGTCCGTACCGTCGAGGGGCTCGCCGTCGACGGACAGCCCTCCGACGTCCAGCGCGCGCTCGCCCGGTGCGGCGCCGTGCAGTGCGGCTTCTGCGTGCCCGGCATGGCGATGACCGTGCACGACCTGCTGGAGGGCAACCCCGTCCCGACCGAGCTGGAGACCCGCCAGGCGCTCTGCGGCAACCTGTGCCGCTGCTCCGGCTACCGGGGTGTCGTCGACGCGGTCAAGGAAGTCGTCGCCGAGCGCGAGGCGCACAGCGCCGGCGACGGTGAGGGCGACCCCGACGAGGCACGCATCCCGCACCAGGCGGGCCCGGGGGCCGGCGGGGTGCATCCGTCGGCGTTCGAGCACCGCCCACCGCATGACCAGGCGTACGGACAGGACGGAGGCCAGGCGTGAGCAACGAAGCCGCCACCGCGCCCACTCCCGCGGAGGCAGCACCCGCCCCCGAACCGATCCCGCACGGCCTCGGCGCCTCCCTCCCGGCCGCCGACGCCCAGGCCAAGACCGAGGGCACCTTCCCGTACGCGGCCGACCTGTGGGCCGAGGGCCTGCTGTGGGCGGCCGTACTGCGCTCCCCGCACGCGCACGCGCGCATCGTGTCGATCGACACCACCCACGCGCGCGAGATGCCCGGCGTGCACGCCGTCGTCACTCACGAGGACGTCCCCGGCACCCCGGTGCACGGCCGCGGCAAGGCCGACCGGCCGGTGTTCGCCTCCGAGGTGGTACGCCACCACGGCGAGCCCATCGCCGCCGTCGCCGCCGACCATCCCGACACCGCGCGCATGGCCGCGGCGGCCGTCATCGTCGAGTACGAAGTACTCGACCCGGTCACCGACCCCGAGCACGCCTTCGAGGCCGAGCCGCTGCACCCCGACGGCAACCTGATCCGGCACATCCCGCTGCGCCACGGCGACCCGGACGCGGCCGGCGAGATCGTCGTGGAGGGCCTGTACCGCATCGGCCGCCAGGACCCGGCGCCCATCGGCGCCGAGGCCGGCCTCGCGGTGCCGCGCCCGGACGGCGGGGTGGAGCTGTACGTGGCCTCCACCGACCCGCACTCCGACCGCGACACCGCCGCCGCCTGCTACGGCCTCGCCCCGGACCGCGTGAAGGTCGTCGTCACCGGCGTCCCCGGCGCCACGGCCGACCGCGAGGACCAGGGATTCCAGCTCCCGCTGGGCCTGCTGGCACTGAAGACCGGCTGCCCGGTGAAGCTGACGGCCACCCGCGAGGAGTCCTTCCTCGGCCACACCCACCGGCATCCGACGCTGCTCAGATACCGCCACCACGCCGACACCGACGGCACCCTGGTGAAGGTCGAGGCGCAGATCCTGCTGGACGCGGGCGCGTACGCGGACACCTCGTCGGAGGCGCTGGCGGCCGCGGTGGCCTTCGCCTGCGGGCCGTACGTCGTGCCCAACGCCTTCATCGAGGGCTGGGCGGTGCGCACCAACAACCCCCCCTCCGGCCATGTGCGCGGCGAGGGCGCCATGCAGGTGGCCGCCGCCTACGAGGCGCAGATGGACAAGCTCGCCAAGAAGCTCGGCGTCGACCCGGCGGAGCTGCGCCTGCAAAACGCGCTCGCCACCGGCGACGTCCTGCCGACCGGCCAGACGGTGACCTGCCCGGCGCCGGTCGCCGAACTCCTCCAGGCGGTACGGGACTACCCGCTGCCCCCGCTGCCGAAGGACGCCCCCGAGGACGAGTGGCTGCTGCCCGGCGGACCCGAGGGCGCGGGCGAACCGGGCGCGGTGCGCCGGGGCGTGGGCTACGGGCTCGGCATGGTGCACATGCTGGGCGCGGAGGGCGCCGACGAGGTCTCGACGGCGACCGTGAAGGTCCAGGACGGCGTGGCGACGGTCCTGTGCGCGGCGGTGGAGACCGGCCAGGGCTTCACCACGCTCGCGCGTCAGATCGTCCAGGAGACCCTCGGCATCGACGAGGTCCACGTGGCCCCGGTCGACACCGACCAGCCGCCGGCGGGCGCGGGCTGCCGCGGACGGCACACCTGGGTGTCCGGCGGCGCGGTGGAACGCGCGGCGAAGATGGTCCGCACCCAGCTCCTGCAGCCCCTGGCGCACAAGTTCGGCATGTCCACCGAGCTCCTCCAGATCACCGACGGCAAGATCACGTCGTACGACGGCGTCCTGTCGACCACCGTCACCGAGGCGATGGACGGCAAGGAGCTGTGGGCGACCGCGCAGTGCCGCCCCCACCCCACCGAGCCGCTGGACGAGTCCGGCCAGGGCGACGCCTTCGTGGGCATGGCGTTCTGCGCGATCCGCGCGGTCGTCGACGTCGACATCGAACTCGGCTCGGTACGCGTGGTGGAGCTGGCGCTCGCCCAGGACGTCGGCCGTGTGCTCAACCCGGCCCAGCTGGCGGCCCGTATCGAGGCGGGCGTCACGCAGGGCGTCGGCATAGCGCTCACGGAGAACCTGCGCACGGCACGCGGCTCGATCCGCCACCCCGACCTGACGGGGTACGCCCTGCCGACGGCCCTGGACGCGCCGGACATCAAGATCGTGAAGCTGGTGGAGGAGCGGGACGTGGTCGCGCCGTTCGGCGCGAAGGCGGTGAGCGCGGTGCCGGTGGTCGCGTCGCCGGCCGCCATCGCCTCCGCCGTGCGCGCCGCGACGGGCCGGCCGGTGAACCGTCTGCCGATCCGTCCGCAGGCGGCGGTTGTGACGGGCGGCACGTGAGGCGCTGAGCGGGCGTTGTCAGTGGTGCGGCGTAGTGTTCCGAGGTGTCGGGGCACGTACGGGGGGACACCATGAACGCGACGATCACCAGGCCGGATCCGCTGCTGCAATGCGGGCGTCTGATCAGCACTTTGACGCTGGTCGCGGGCCCGGAACCGGCTGGGCGGGAGGCCTCGGGACTGGCGGTCTCGGTCCCGCCGCGGCTGCTCGCCGAGGAGTTCGGCCGGGCCGGGGTGATGCGCTTCGAGGACGTCGACTTCCCGGCGACACTCACCCATGAACCGACCCGCCGCTTCCTGCGCGTGACGGGGCTGCCGGAGGAGCACGCGCTGTTCCGCCTGGACCCGGAGCTCGTACTGCCGACGCTGCTGGAGGCCTACGCGGACCAGCCCGCCCCGAATCTCCCCGCCGAGGCGGACCGCCTGATAATCCTGGGTCACCTGGACGACACCCACACCCTGCTCCTGGACGGCGAAGCGGGCACGCTCCTGACGTGGACGCCCGCGGCCGGGACGCCTCACCCTCTCCCCGGGGACGTCTCCACCCTCGCCTTCACCCTCTGGCTGCTGCACCGGGACACCAAGCGCGCATGACCGAGACCATCACGATCCGCCGGGCCGAACCGTCCGACCTGGAGGTGGTCGCCGCGCTCGGCCTGCTGAACCGTGGCTTCGCCCGCATCGGGGAACCGGACCACGCCACGGGCGCCTGGCCCGCCGACGTCTCCCGCCTGACCCACGCCGCCGCCCGCCAGGACACCACCCTGACGGACCTGGCCACCCGGATCGCGGCACTCGCGGCCCGATACGCGGACTGATGGAGGCCGTGGCGGGATTCGAACCCACGTAACTCCCCGCGAGCGGAGCTCGCTGATGGATGCAGCGCAGGCGAGCCCCTGAACCACTCGGGCACACGGCCGTGTGCGAACTCGGTCCTTGCTTGCTGCCGTGTGCGGTGGTTCGACCGTAGGCGGCCGTGGGGGAGGGGCTCAAGGGAGGAGGACGGGGCGCTGCAATGGGACTGGCATGCCGCGTTCATGAAGGGGGTCGTACGACCAAGGTCTCAGGGTCGGAGGGACTCCTGACAGGGGTCAGGGGTGGGATTGGACCTGGAACTCGACGACCTCGCGGACGCCACCGGCCGTCGCCCGGAGGACATCGCGCTGGACGCCGTGGCGCAGCGCGTGGCGAAGGAGGCCTCGCCGGTGCGGGTCACCGCCGAGGTGCTGGCGGACGCGCACGCGGATCTCCTGCGCAGGCTCGGCCAATGACCAGGCACCTCACCGTCGCGGAGGCCGAGGCCATCGCCCGGATCGCCTTCGGCGGGCGCGCCCCCCAGGCGCGGGACGCCGGGCTGTTCGCCTCCGCCGTACGCAGGCCGCGCGCCCGGATGTTCGGCACGGAGGCCTACGGCGACCTGTACGAGCAGGCCGCCGCGCTGCTGCGCGCCCTCGCCACGAACCACCCTCTCGTCGACGGGAACAAGCGCACCGCCTGGCTCGCCGCCGCGACCTTCCTCGGTGTCAACGGCGTCGATCTCGCCGGGTGCGACCAGCACACCGCGTACGACCTGGTCATCGATGTCGCCTCCGGCGGGGAGAGCGACATCGCGGTGATCGCGGGGCGGCTGCGGCAGCTGTGATGTGGGTCCCACCCGCGGGTTACCGGGTCTCGTCCGCGCGTTGACAGGACCCCGGCGCCGGTAGGGTGGCCCGGTTGTCATACGTAGCCCGACCCCCACGGAGACCGTGACTACCACCGCCGCTTCCTCCTCCCATCACCTTTCCCCCGCCTTCCCCGGCCGTGCCCCCTGGGGTACCGCCAGCAAGCTGCGCGCCTGGCAGCAGGGGGCGATGGAGAAGTACATCCAGGAGCAGCCGCGTGACTTTCTCGCGGTCGCGACCCCGGGCGCGGGCAAGACGACCTTCGCCCTCACCCTCGCCTCCTGGCTGCTGCACCACCATGTCGTGCAGCAGGTGACCGTGGTCGCGCCGACCGAGCATCTGAAGAAGCAGTGGGCGGACGCGGCCGCGCGGATAGGGATCAAGCTCGATCCCGAGTACAGCGCGGGACCGCTCGGCAAGGACTACCAGGGCGTCGCCGTGACCTACGCGGGTGTCGGCGTACGGCCCATGCTGCACCGCAACCGCGTCGAGCAGCGCAAGACCCTCGTCATCCTCGACGAGATCCACCACGCCGGTGACTCCAAGTCCTGGGGCGAGGCCTGCCTTGAGGCCTTCGAGCCCGCCACCCGCCGGCTCGCGCTGACCGGTACGCCCTTCCGGTCCGACACCAACCCGATCCCCTTCGTCACGTACGAGGAGGACAACGCCGGCATCCGGCGCTCGGCCGCCGACTACACGTACGGCTACGGGTCGGCCCTGTCGGACGGGGTCGTGCGGCCCGTCATCTTCCTCTCCTACAGCGGCAACATGCGCTGGCGGACGAAGGCCGGTGACGAGATCGCTGCCCGGCTCGGGGAGCCGATGACCAAGGACGCCGTCTCGCAGGCCTGGCGCACCGCGCTCGATCCGCGCGGCGAGTGGATGCCGAGCGTGCTGCGCGCCGCCGACCAGCGCCTCACCGAGGTCCGCAAGGGCATCCCGGACGCGGGTGCCCTCGTCATCGCCTCCGACCAGGACTCCGCCCGCGCCTACGCCAAGCTCATCCGTGAGATCACGGGAACGAAGGCGACCCTCGTGCTGTCCGACGACGTCGGCGCGTCGAAGCGGATCGACGACTTCAGCAGCAGCAACGACCGGTGGATGGTCGCGGTGCGGATGGTGTCGGAGGGCGTCGACGTGCCCCGGCTCGCGGTCGGGGTCTACGCCACCACCATCTCCACGCCGCTCTTCTTCGCGCAGGCCGTCGGCCGTTTCGTACGGTCCCGGCGGCGCGGCGAGACCGCCTCCGTCTTCCTCCCGACCGTCCCCGACCTCCTCACCTTCGCCAACGAGATGGAGGTCGAGCGCGACCACGCCCTCGACAAGCCGAAGAAGGAGGGCGAGGAGGACCCCTACGCCGAGTCCGAGAAGGAGATGGAGGAGGCGAACAAGGAGCAGGACGAGGACACCGGTGAGCAGGAGCAGTTCTCCTTCGAGGCGCTGGAGTCCGAGGCCGTCTTCGACCGGGTCCTCTACGACGGCGCCGAGTTCGGTATGCAGGCCCACCCGGGGAGTGAGGAGGAGCAGGACTACCTCGGCATCCCGGGACTGCTGGAGCCCGACCAGGTGCAGCTGCTGCTCCAGAAGCGGCAGGCCCGGCAGATCGCGCACAGCCGCAAGAAGCCGGACTCCGAGGCCGACCTGCTGGAACTGCCCGCCGAGCGGCGGCCCGTCGTCTCGCACAAGGAGATGATGGAGCTGCGCAAGCAGCTCAACACGATGGTCAGCGCGTACGTCCACCAGAGCGGCAAGCCGCACGGGGTGATCCACACCGAGCTGCGGCGGGTATGCGGGGGACCGCCGAGCGCGGAGGCGACGGCGGGGCAGCTGCGGCAGCGCATCGCGAAGGTGCAGGAGTGGGCCACCCGTATGCGTTGACCTGGCCACTCGGGGGCCGCGTGACGTACGTAACAGGACAAACGGAAGCAGGCCGTACCGGTCGGTGACCGGATTCTGGACGGAGCCTTCCGCTCAGCGAACCGCCTTCGCTACTGTCCCGCTACGCACACGCCCCGTGGCAGCGCCGCCGCGGAGCGCAGCCGTGAAGCGACGCGGTCCGGACATGCCGGGCCGCCGGCCGATCGGCGGCCTCTGAAGCGCGTCACCGACGGGACTCGGTGACGCATCAGCCGCGAGGGGGCCGCTGACCTCACCACTTAAGGAGTGGGCGTCGTGACCGCGGAGACCTCTCAGACGCTCGACCGGGGACTGCGCGTCCTCAAGCTGCTGGCCGACACGGACCACGGGCTGACCGTCACCGAGCTTTCCAACAAACTGGGCGTCAACCGGACTGTTGTCTACCGTTTGCTCGCCACGCTGGAGCAGCACGCACTCGTACGCCGTGACCTGGGCGGCCGGGCCCGGGTGGGCCTCGGTGTGCTGCGCCTCGGCCGCCAGGTGCATCCGCTGGTACGGGAGGCCGCGCTGCCGGCACTGCGGTCGCTGGCCGAGGACATAGGGGCGACGGCGCATCTCACGCTCGTGGACGGCGCGGAGGCGCTGGCGGTGGCGGTGGTGGAGCCGACCTGGACGGACTACCACGTCGCCTATCGGGCCGGCTTCCGGCATCCCCTGGAGCGAGGAGCCGCGGGCAAGGCGATCCTCGCGGCCCGGCGGCAGCCGTTGGAGGAGCCCGGGTACACGCTGACCCACGGTGAGCTGGAGGCGGGGGCGAGCGGGGCCGCGGCACCGCTGCTGGGGGTGACCGGGGTCGAGGGCAGCGTCGGTGTGGTGATGCTGGCGGACGCGGTGCCGGAACGGGTGGGACCGCGGGTGGTGGACGCGGCACGCGAGGTGGCGGAGGCGCTGCGCTGAGGTCGGCCGGAGCCGGACCGCCGTCATCCGTCACGTTAGATTGACCCCGTGCTCTCTCGTCTCTCTCGCCCCCAGGCCCTCGCCGTCTGTGCGCTGCCCGTCGCAGGGCTGCTCGCCACGGCCGCTTTCGCGCCGCTGCCGTTCTCGCTCACGCAGCCGGGCCTGACGGCGAACGTACTCGGGGAGAACAAGGGGGAGCCGGTGATCACGGTCTCCGGGGCGGCCACCCGGGAGACCAGCGGGCAGCTGCGGATGACCACCATCGAGGCCACCGGCCCCGACGCCAGTGTGTCGCTCGCGGATGTCATCGACTCCTGGTTCCGCGCCGACCGCGCGGTCATGCCCCGTGACGCGGTCTACCCCAGCGACAAGAGCACCGACGAGATCGAGAAGTACAACACCGAGCAGATGCGGGAGTCCCAGGACGACGCCACCGAGGCCGCCCTGAACTACCTCGACCTCGACGCCAGAAAGGTCAAGGTCGATCTGGAACTCGCCGACGTCGGCGGACCCAGCGCCGGGCTGCTCTTCTCCCTCGGCATCGTCGACAAACTGGACGGCGACGGCAGCGGCGGCGACCTCACCGGCGGCCGCACCATCGCCGGTACGGGAACCATCGACGCCGACGGCAAGGTCGGCGCCGTGGGCGGCGTGGCCCTGAAGACCCAGGCCGCCCGCAGGGACGGCGCGACCGTGTTCCTCGTCCCCAAGGCCGAGTGCTCCGACGCCGAGGCGGAACTCCCCAAGGGCCTCCGCCTCATCCCCGTCACCACCCTCCAGGGCACCATCGACTCCCTGATCGCCCTGGAGAAGGGCAAGGGCGACGTACCGAGCTGCTAGGGGGTGTTTTGAGAGTCCCGCACAGCACCCACGGCGCCCGGCACGCACCCTCGCCGCACCGGCCAAAGACCCAAGTACGTCCAGTACGAGGGCCTTCGTCCGGCACGCCGAGGGCACGCACCGAACACCGCGGGCACCGCACAGGACTTTCAAAACACCCCCTAGTGCACCGGCACCGGCTCACCCCGCCTTGACGAACCCCTCGTCCTTCATCCAGTCCAGCGCCACCTCGTGCGGGTCCTCCCCGTCCACATCGACCTTGGCGTTCAGCTCCTGCGCCACCGCGTTGTTCAGCTTCGCCGTCACCGGGGCCAGGATCTCCGCGATCGCCGGATACTCCTTCAGCGTCCCGGAGTTGATCACTGGTGCCGCGTTGTAGTTGGGGAAGAACTTCTTGTCGTCCTCCATGACCGCCAGGTTCATGGACTTGATGCGGCCGTCGGTCGTGAAGACCTCCCCGTAGGTGCAACTCCCCTTCGCCGCCTGGGTGTAGATGATCCCGGTGTCCATCTGCGTGATGTTCCCGGCCGGGATGCTCATCCCGTACTCCTTCTCCATGCCCGGCAGCCCGTCCGCCCGGTTGGCGAACTCGCTCTCCACGCACAGCGTCACCGCACCGGGGTCGGTCCTGGCCAGTTCGGCCACGTCGGACAGCGTCTTCGTGCCGTACTTCTTGAAGTTGTCCTGGTTCATGGCCAGTGCGTAGGTGTTGTTCAGGGCGGAGGGCTCAAGCCACGTCAGTCCGTTCTTCAGGTCGGCGTCGCGCACCGCCTCCCACTGCTTGCGGGGGTCGTCGATGGGCTCGCTGTTGCCCTGGTACGTGATCCAGGCGGTGCCCGTGTACTCGTACATCCCGTCCGCGTCCCCGGACCTGACCGCCTCCCGCGCCCCGATCGAGCCCTGGATGCCCGTGCGGTCGAGCACCTCCGCGCCGGCCGCCTCGAAGGCGATGCCCATGATCGCGCCGAGGATGAGCTGCTCGGTGAACTCCTTCGACGTCACCGTCAGCTCGGCGCCCTCCAGCGGCTCGCCCTGGCCGATGGTGCCGGGCACGACGTCGTCCACCATCGGCGAACCGCTGGTCAGACCGCAGGCGGACACCAGCGCCCCGGTCAGCAGCAGACACGCGACCCGTCTCATGTCCCCACCTCCAGCCCCCGTGGCCGCAGCAGCAGTTCGGCCAGCGAGGCCAGCCAGTCCACGAGCAGGGCCAGCGCCACCGTGAGGATCGAGCCGAGCATCAGCACCGGCATGCGCTGGGTGGTGATCCCGGTCGTGATCAGTACGCCCAGACCGCCACCGCCACCGAAGGTCGCGAGGGTCGCCGTACCGACGTTCAGGACGAGGGCCGTGCGCACTCCCGCCAGAATCAGCGGCACCGCCAACGGCAACTCCACGCGGGACAGCACCCCCAGCGGCGACATGCCGATGCCGCGCGCCGCCTCCAGCAGCGTCGGGTCGTTCGCCTTCAGACCCGCGATCGTGTTCGACAGCACCGGCAGGACCGCGTAGATGATGATGCCGATCAGAGCCGCCTTCGTTCCGGTGCCCAGCCAGATCACCAGCAGGGCGAGCAGGCCGATCGCGGGGGTCGCCTGGCCCATGTTGGCCACCGCCATCGCCACCGGGGTCGCCTTGCGGAAGGCCTTGCGGGTCAGCAGGATGCCCAGCGGGATCGCGATGATCAGCACGAAGAACGTGGAGACCACCGTCAGCTCCACGTGCTGCCACAGCGCCTTGGACACCTGGCCGTTGGACAGCGCGCTCTCGGAGATCGAGTCCAGGTCGGCCTGCTGGAACCACAGCCAGGTCGCCAGCAGCAGCGCCACCAGCAGCGCCGGCAGGAAGGTCAGCTTCTGCCAGCTCACCCGCCGCCGGGTGACCGCCGGCGGCGGCGGTGCCTCCTGCTCGGCCTCGCCCTCGTCGCGGAAGGCGAGCCCCTTGACCTCGTGCTCGCCCTCGGGCCGCTGCTGATCCGGAGAGGTCGTCACGCCTTCTTCTCCCCTCCGTTGCCCTCCTGCTCGGCGTGTGTCTGGGTGGCCCGGACCGACTCCAGCTCGTGCTGGTGCTCGATCGCCTCCAGCCGGTCCGCCTCCAGGAGTTCGTGCACGGAGTTCATGAGCGTCTCCATGTCGACGACCCCGTCGTACGCGCCGCGCCGTCCGGTGACCGCGACCCGGCCCGCGTTGTCGGTGAGGACCGCCTCCAGGGCGTCGCGCAGGGTGGCGTCCCGGGTGACCGTGTCGTGCACCAGCGTGCCCGCGCGGGCCAGGGAGCCCTTGGCGCGCATCAGGTCGCCGCGGCGCAGCCACTTGTAGGGGCGGCCGCGCTTGTCGAGCAGCAGGATCTCGTTGGTGCCGCTGGAGCGGAGCTTGTTGAAGATCTCCTGGAGCGGGTCGTCGACGGTGACCGTCGGGTAGTCCTGGATCTCCACATCCCGTACGCGGGTCAGGTTCAGCCGCTTCAGCGCCGCCCCGGCGCCGACGAACCCCGAGACGAAGTCGTCGGCCGGGTTGGTGAGGATCGCCTCCGGGGTGTCGAACTGAGCGATGTGCGAGCGTTCGCGCAGCACGGCGATCCGGTCACCGAGCTTGATGGCCTCGTCGAAGTCATGGGTGACGAAGACGATCGTCTTGTGCAGCTCGTGCTGCAACCTGATCAGCTCGTCCTGGAGATGGTCCCGGGTGATCGGGTCGACCGCGCCGAACGGTTCGTCCATCAGCAGGACCGGCGGATCGGCGGCGAGCGCCCGGGCCACGCCCACCCGCTGCTGCTGACCGCCCGACAGCTGGCGCGGATAGCGGCCGTGGAACTCGCCGGGGTCGAGCCCGACCAGGTCGAGCAGCTCCTCCACCCGGTTCTTGATCCGCCCCTTCGGCCAGCCGACCATCTTCGGTACGAGCGCGATGTTCTGCGCGACCGTCATGTGCGGGAAGAGTCCGGCCGACTGGATCGCGTACCCGACCTTGCGGCGCAGCTTCACCGGGTCGATGCCGGTGACGTCCTCGCCGCCGATGCGGATCCGGCCACCGGTCGGTTCGATCAACCGGTTGATCATCTTGAGCGTCGTGGACTTTCCGCACCCCGACGGGCCGACGAAGATGACGGTCTCGCCCGCCTGGATCTCCATGTTGACGCTGTCGACGGCCGGGCTCGCACTGCCCGGATACCGCTTGGTGAGGTTCTCCAGCTCGATGGAGGCGCCGGACGTACTGGACTCAGGCACGGATCCCCCTGGGAATGGTCAGCCGTCCGATCAGGACGTACGCGGCGTCGAACAGCAGGGCCAGGATGATGATCCCGATCGTGCCCGCGAGCACCTGGTTGATCGCGTTCTTGCTGCCCAGCGAGGCGAGACCACGGAAGATCACATTGCCGAGGCCGGGCCCGGAGGCGTAGGCCGCGATCGCCGCGATGCCCATCAGCATCTGTGTCGAGACCCGGATGCCGGTCAGGATCGGCGGCCAGGCCAGCGGCAGTTCGATCCGTACCAGCCGCATCAGCCGGGACATCCCGATGCCCTTGGCCGCGTCCACCAGGGTCGGGTCGACCCCGCGCAGACCGACGATCGCGTTGCGCACGATCGGCAGCAGCCCGTACAGCGTCAGAGCGATCACCGTGGGCGGGACACCCAGGCCCACGACCGGGATGAGCAGACCGATCATGGCGAGCGACGGAATGGTCAGGATGGCCGAGGTGGTCGTCGTGGCGATGTTCCCGGCCCAGTCGCTCCGGTAGGTGACGACGCCGATCAGCACGCCCAGCACGGTCGCGACGACCATGCACTGGAGGACGGCGCTCGCGTGCTGCCAGGCGTCCGTGAGCAACTGCTGGTGGCGTGTGCCCAGGTACTCCCAGAAGGTCACGCGGTGTCACCTCGCTTCCTGGTGCGGGTCGGGTGGGCTGCTGCTGGGGGTCCGGGGGTTGTCCCCCGGGAGATGCAGCCATCGCTCACCCCAGGTCGGCTACGGTCCCGCCCGGTGGTCCTCCGCCGCCTGCTCCACCAGCGGGATGATCCGCAGCGGAACGGGGTTCTCCATCACGATCGCGGTGGAGGCCCGGACGATCCCATCAAAACCGACAACCCGGTCGATGACCCGTTGCAGATCGGCGTTCGAGCGAGCCACGAGCCGGCACAGCATGTCCCCGCTGCCGGTGGTCGTGTGCAGCTCCAGCACCTCCGGAACCGTCGCCAAGTGCGCTCGTACATCGGGCCCTTGGCCCTGCCGGATCTGGAGCGTGGCGAAGGCGGTGACCGGATAGCCGAGCGCCGTCGGATCGACCTGCGGACCGAATCCGCGGATGACTCCGTTCGACTGAAGCCGGTCGAGCCGCGCCTGCACGGTCCCGCGGGCCACTCCCAGCCGCCGGGACATCTCCAGCACCCCGATCCGCGGCTCCCGCGCGAGCAGCACGATGATGCGCCCGTCCAGATGATCGATCCCCATGGGACCCTCCCGGCACTGGTCATCCTGTACAGAAGGCCCGCCGACACGGGCGTAACACTGCGCACATTGCCCAGCGAACACGCAAACTATTGCGCACCTTGCGAGGTAGGGCCAGGCTGCCGCTATGACGCAGACCACAGACCACACTCCCGACACCGCCCGGCAGGCCGACCCCTTCCCGGTCAAGGGAATGGACGCGGTCGTCTTCGCCGTGGGCAACGCCAAACAGGCGGCGCACTACTACTCCACCGCCTTCGGCATGAAGCTGGTCGCCTACTCCGGACCGGAGAACGGCACCCGCGAGACCGCGAGCTACGTCCTCACCAACGGCTCCGCCCGCTTCGTCCTCACCTCGGTGATCAAGCCCGCCACCGACTGGGGCCGCTTCCTCGCCCAGCACGTGGCCGAGCACGGCGACGGCGTCATCGACCTGTCCATCGAGGTCCCGGACGCCCGCGCCGCCTACGCCTACGCCATCGAGCACGGCGCCCGCTCGGTCACCGAGCCCTACGAGCTGAAGGACGAGCACGGCACGGTCGTCCTCGCCGCCATCGCCACCTACGGCGAGACCCGCCACACCCTCGTCGAGCGCACCGGCTACGACGGCCCGTACCTGCCCGGCTACGTCGCCGCCGCCCCGATGGTCGAGCCGCCCGCGCAGCGCACCTTCCAGGCGATCGACCACTGCGTCGGCAACGTCGAGCTCGGCCGGATGAACGAGTGGGTCGGCTTCTACAACAAGGTCATGGGCTTCACGAACATGAAGGAGTTCGTGGGCGACGACATCGCCACCGAGTACAGCGCGCTGATGTCGAAGGTGGTGGCCGACGGCACGCTCAAGGTCAAATTCCCGATCAACGAGCCCGCCATCGCCAAGAAGAAGTCCCAGATCGACGAGTACCTGGAGTTCTACGGCGGCGCCGGCGTCCAGCACATCGCGCTGAACACCAACGACATCGTCGCGACCGTCCGCACCATGCGCGCGGCCGGAGTCCAGTTCCTCGACACCCCGGACTCCTACTACGACACCCTCGGCGAGTGGGTCGGCGACACCCGGGTGCCGGTGGAGACCCTGCGCGAGCTGAAGATCCTCGCCGACCGCGACGAGGACGGCTATCTGCTGCAGATCTTCACCAAGCCGGTCCAGGACCGTCCGACGGTCTTCTTCGAGATCATCGAACGCCATGGCTCGATGGGCTTCGGCAAGGGCAACTTCAAGGCCCTCTTCGAGGCGATCGAGCGTGAGCAGGAGAAGCGCGGCAACCTCTAGAAGTGTCCTGAAGATCTTGCTTGGGCCGCCCCGATCGCCCAGGTTCGCCCGCAAAAGTCGATCGGGGCAATCCGGTGCAAGTCGGGCGGGTTTTCAAGATTCTCAGTGGTCTCCTAGTCACCCTCCGGCAGCGGCTCGTCCGCGGGCTCGCCCAGCTCGTCGAGAGCCCGGCGGGCCCGTGGGACATGCAGCGTGGAGAAGTACGGATTGATCCGCAACGCCTCCTGAAGATGCCGACGAGCGGGCCCCGCCAGCTCCAGGTCCCGCTCGATCATCCCGCGGTGGTACGCGTACAGCGCGCTGCGCACCGCGCCGCCCTTCGTCCTGTCCGTCGCGATCTTCGCGAACCGCAGCGCCTCCTCGTCCTGTCCGGCCCGGTGCAGCGCCCACCCCAGCGCGTCCGCCACCGCGATCCCCGGCTGCCGCTTCCACTCGGCCCTGAGCCGCCGTACCGCCGACTCCGGATCCCCGTGGTCCGCCTCGAACTGGCCGAGCAGCAGTTCCTCGTCGGCGCCGCCGGCGCGGGCACTGCGCACCCGGTCGCGCAGCAGGTCGTACTGGACCCGGGCCGCCTGGCCGAGCCCCAGCGACTCGTACAACTCGCCCAGCTCCAGGGCGTACTGAGGCAGCGGCTGCTTGGCGAGGGCCACCCGGTAGGCGTTCAGCGCCTCCGTGGTCCGGCCCAGTGCCGCCAGCGCCCGGCCCTGCCCGGCGAGCGCCGCGCGCTGGTCGGGGTCGAGCCGTACCGCCTCCTGGAAGTGGCGCAGGGCCGCGTCCCGGTCGCCGACCTCCCAGGCCAGCTGCCCGCCGCGCTCCAGATACGCGGCCCGCTCGGCCGGTGCCTCCGCGGACGCCGCCGCGTCGGAGAGGGAGGCCGCCGCGTCCTCGCGCCAGCCCTGGTCCCGGTAGACCGCCCCGGCCCTGGCCAGCACCGCGGGCCCGGAGCGCAGCTTCAGCAGCCGGTCCAGGGACTTCTTCGCCGCCTTGTGGTCGCCGAGACCCGTGTACGCGTCGATCAGCAGCGGATACGTCGTCCACCGCTTCGGTTCCAGCTTCAGCGCGGCCTCGCCCCACTTGCGCGCGGCGGGGAAGTCCCGGCGGGCACCCGCCAGCGCGGCCATCCCGCTGAGCGCCTCGACATTGCCCTTCGCCCGCACCTTCAGCGAGGTCCGCAGCACCCGCTCGGCCTTCGGGTAGTACCCCGCGTCCGCGGTCCGCCGCCCCTGTTCCACATAGGCCGCCCCGAGCACCGCCCAGGACTCGGCGTCCCTCGGGTGCTTGCGCAGATGGCTCTCGCGCTCACCGATCAGCACCGCCAGGTCGGGCAGCGCGGCGGGCACGCCCGTGGTGACCGCGGTCAGTGCCTGCGCGCCCGGCGTCGGCGCGGGCGGCCCGCCGTCGGCAGGCCCCCACGGCAGCAGCGCCAGAACCCCACCGAGTACGGCACACCCCACCACCGCACCGACCAGCACCCGGCGGCGGACCCAGGGACGGCGCTCCTCCTGCTCGTTCTCCATGGCGCTCACTGTGCGCCAGTACGACGACCACATTCCCGTACCGAAAGCCCCCCGCTGGCGGGGTTCACACCGATGGCCCCCGGTGCCAGGCTGTGATCATGAGCCACGACCTCGTCAACCGTCTGCTCACCGGTCTGCCCGCCGAGGCGGTTCTCACCGACCCCGACATCACGGCCTCCTACGCCAACGACATGGCCAGCTTCTGTCCGGCGGGCGTCCCGGCGGTGGTCGTCCTGCCGCGCACGGTCGAGCAGGTCCAGCACGTCATGCGCACCGCCACCGAACTGCGCGTGCCGGTCGTCCCGCAGGGCGCCCGCACCGGCCTGTCCGGCGCGGCCAACACCTCCGACGGCTGCATTGCGCTGTCCCTGACCTGGACCGGATCCTGGAGATCAGCCCGGTCGACCGCATCGCCGTCGTGGAGCCCGGCGTCGTCAACGCCGCCCTGTCCCGCGCGGTCGGCGAGCACGGCCTGTACTACCCGCCTGACCCCTCCAGCTGGGAGCAGTGCACGATCGGCGGCAACATCGGCACGGCGTCGGGCGGCCTGTGCTGTGTGAAGTACGGGGTGACGGCCGAGTACGTGCTCGGCCTCGACGTCGTCCTGGCCGACGGACGGCTGATGACCACCGGACGCCGGACGGCGAAGGGCGTCGCGGGGTACGACCTGACCCGCCTGTTCGTCGGCTCCGAGGGCTCGCTCGGCATCGTCGTACGGGCGGTCCTGGCGCTGAAGCCGCAGCCGCCGCAGCAGCTCGTGCTGGCGGCGGAGTTCGCGTCGGCGGCGGAGGCCTGCGACGCGGTGTGCCGGATCATGGCAGGAGGGCACGTCCCGTCCCTCCTCGAACTGATGGACCGTACGACCGTCAAGGCCGTCAACGACCTGGCGCACATGGGGCTCCCGGAGACCACGGAGGCGTTGTTGCTGGCCGCCTTCGACACCCCGGACCCCGCCTCCGACCTCGCCGCGGTCGGCGCCCTGTGCGAGGCCGCCGGTGCCACGCAGGTCGTCCCCGCCGAGGACGCGGCCGAGTCCGAACTGCTGCTCCAGGCACGGCGGTTGTCCCTCACCGCGCTGGAGGCCGTCCGGGGTGTGACGATGATCGACGACGTGTGCGTGCCGCGCTCCCGGCTCGGCGACATGCTCGAAGGCGTCGACGGGATCGCCGAGAAGTACCAGCTGACCATCGGCGTCGTCGCCCACGCGGGTGACGGCAACACCCACCCCACCGTCTGCTTCGACGCGCAGGACCCCGACGAGTCCCGGCGCGCCCGCGAGTCCTTCGACGAGATCATGGCCCTCGGCCTGGAACTCGGCGGCACCATCACCGGCGAACACGGCGTCGGCGTACTGAAGAAGGAGTGGCTGGCACGCGAGATCGGCCCGGTGGGCGTGGAGCTGCAGCGAGGGATCAAGCAGGTCTTCGACCCCCTCGGCATCCTCAACCCGGGAAAGCTGTTCTGACACCTCCTCGGGGCTCACTCCCCGTCCGTGGACTCGTCCGACGGCCAAGGGTCGCGCAGCCACAGGTCGTCGGCCGGGGTCGGGGCGAGCAGCTCGGCCAGGCCGTCGTCGATGCCGAGCTGCTCGGCCTCAGAGCCCGGGGGGACCACCCGGAGCGTCCGCTCCAGCCAGGCCGACACCTGCGCGGCCGGGGCCTCCAGCAGGGCGTCCCCGTCGGGTGAACTCAGCGCCATCAGCACGACGCTGCGGCCCTCGACCTTCGTCGGCCACACCCGTACGTCCCCGTGGCCGCACGGACGGAAGACCCCCTCCACCAGGAGTTCGCGGGCGAAGGTCCAGTTGACGGGGTGCTCGGAGTTGATGTGGAAGGTGATGTGCACGGCGTACGGGTCGTCGCTGCGGTAGCTCAGCAGGGCCGGGACGGGGATGCTGCGCTCGGGCGACAGGACGAGCTTGAGCTCCAGCTCCCGCTCCACCACGGTGGGGTGCATGACGTCCGGTGTCCTCTCTCTCGTTCGGGTCCCGAGGTGGGCCCGCACGAGTGGAGAGAGGGGTCGGCCAGGAGCATTACGCGGGTTCGCGGAAACTTTTTCTGTTGCCCGGAAGGGGGTGGGTAACGCGGGAGCGGCAGTGGGGGTTGCCCGCGTCTGATAGATGTGGAGGCCCCCAAATGACCCCCGAGCAGATACGGGACGACGGACATGAGCGCCCCAACCCCGGCCCCCGGTGACGACAGGCCCCGCGAAGGGTATTACCCGGACCCGTCCATTCCTGGATATGTCCGGTACTGGAACGGTGCCGCGTGGGTACCGGGCACCAGCCGACCGGCGCCCACGGACGGCGAACCGCTCGCCCCGCCGCCCGGCGCGGCCCCGGCTCCCGTCGAGGAGACCGGCCCGCACTTCTTCGACGAGGACCCGGCCGAACCCGCCCCGGCCCAGGGCCAGTCCCAGCACGGCAGCCGCCCCGAGCCCGCCGCGGCGTGGGGCGCCGACCGCTCCCGCCAGTCCGGCTTCGGCGGCGACCAGGACCGCCGGGTCTCCTGGGGCGGCGTCCCCGACCCGCGCACCCCGGCACCGGCCGACGGCACGACCCCGAGCACGGACGGCACCGCGACGCTCCCTGCGGCCGAGGGCGCGACGTCCGGCACGGCCGAGGGGGCGGCCTCCGGCAACACCTTCGTCTTCCGCCGCCCGACCCCGGGCCCCGCCGCCCAGGGCACCCCCGACTCCGGGGCCTCCGCCGCACGGGGCACCCGCGACTCCGGGGCCCCGGCCGCGGACGAGGGCACCATGACATTCCGCGCACCGTCCCCGCGCACGGGTCGCCAGGACGGAGCGCCCGGGGCACAGCAGGGGCGCACGGCCGGTCCGGCCGGAGGGCAAGGGGCCGGCGGGAGCGGTGGGGCGGGAGCCGCGGGCTTCGGCCCGCCGTCCCCGGCCGCGGGCGGCTCGGCCGGTGGTACGGCCGCGGCGGCCTCGGCCGGTTCGCCGGACTTCGGCGGACGGCCCGGCGCGGCAGGCTCCGCCGGTGCTCCCGGTTTCGGGGCGCAGTCCGGCGACGTTGGTTCGGGCGCGGCAGGCTCGGCCGGTTTCGGTGCTCCCGTGTCCCCAACCCCCCAAGCCCCCGGCTTCGGCGCGGGCAAGGCCGCCGCCGACCGGGCCGCGGCCCAGGCGCAGCAGGCCCAAGTGGCCGCCCCCACGGCCCTCTCCGGGCCGCAGGCGGCCCCGACGGTGCCGCACCAGTCCGGCCCGCAGCCGGCGCCGCAGGTCCCCGCTCAGGGCGCCGCCCCCGTGACCACCGGCCCCGGTGGCGGTCAGCCCTCCTGGGCCCAGCAGGTGCACCGGCTCGCCGGGGCGCCCGGCGAGGACCAGCCCGTCGCGCCCTGGAAGCCGCCGGTCGAGGACATCTTCCAGGCCGCGGCCCGGCGCCAGGCCTCCGCACGGCCCGCCTCCCTCGGCAAGCGGCTGGCCGCGCGGCTGCTGGACACCGTCGTCCTGGCGGCCGTGACCGCCGTGGCCGCCGTACCGCTCGGCGTCAAGGCGCTCGACCATGTCGACGAGAAGATCGACGCGGCCAAGCTCTCCGGCGAGACCGTCACCGTCTGGCTGCTGGACGGCACGACGGCGGTGTATCTCGGCATCGTGCTGGCCGTCCTGCTCCTCTTCGGCGCGCTCTACGAGGCGCTGCCCACCGCCAAGTGGGGCCGCACCCTGGGCAAGAAGCTGCTCGGTCTGGAGGTGCGGGACATCGAGGCGAACGAGCCGCCGTCCTTCGGCGGAGCCCTGCGCCGCTGGCTCGTCTACAGCGTCCCGGGTCTGCTCGTCATCGGTGTCGTCGGCGTCCTGTGGTGTCTGTTCGACAGGCCGTGGCGCCAGTGCTGGCACGACAAGGCCGCGGGTACGTTCGTAGCGGGGTGACCGGGTACGGCGCATTGCCCGGTTGATTCCGTACCCCGGACGGCCGCTCGCCGGATGCGCGGGCGCAGGGTTCGCGGTCGACTCGGGCCATGAGCAGTGAACCGCCCCCCGGCTCCGGTCAGCAGCCGCCGGAAGACGACCCGTTCAGGAAGCGGCCCCCGTCCGGGGACACCGGTGCGGGCGCCGGCTCGCCCTACGACACCCCGCCCGGCGGTGGCGGCGGCCAGCCTCCGCCGTACGGCGGCCCCTACGGCGGTGACCCCTATGGGGGCGGCGGTTACCCGTCCGACCCGCTCGCCGGCATGGCGCCGCTCGCCGACAGCGGCAAGCGCACGCTGGCGCGGATCATCGACATGGTGATGGTGGCCGTCGTCGTCTGGCTGCTCATCTGGGCGTTCCGGGTCAACGCGCTGGACATGAACGCCGACGACGTCGACTACGGCAAGTCCCTCGGGCAGTCGCTGATCGCCGCCCTGCTCTACATCGGCTACGACACCTTCATGATCTCCAGGTCGGGCCAGACGCTCGGCAAGAAGTGGCTGGGCATGCGGGTGGCCAACCTGGACAACGGCGCCACGCCCTCCGTACAGACCACGCTGGTGCGGTCCTTGGTGCTGTGGATCCCGTTCGCCTTCTGCTGCGCCTGTGTCTGGACCGCGATCTGCGGGGGCTGGAGCTTCTTCGACAAGCCTTACAAGCAGGGCCTGCACGACAAGGCGGCCAAGACGGTGGTGGTCAGCACCCGGTGAGGTCAGGAGGCGGCGCGCTCGGGAACCGGGGCCGGTGCGGGCGCGTCCTCCGTGACGAGGTGGGCGGGCCTGCGCAGGGCGACGACGCGTGCCTTGGGGGTCGGCACGGTCAGCGCGACCAGCAGTCCGAGGACGAGTGCCGCGACGGCGATGAGCGCGATCCCCGCACCCGAACTCGTCTGTGACAGCAGCAGCATGGCGAGGGTCGAGAAGATCACGGTGCAGGAACCGTAGGCGAGCTGTGCGGCGGTCGGACGAGGCATGGTGATCGTGTCCTCGGAATCGGGGGTACACGGGGGTGTCGGCCTGGCATTCCGCCAGCTTCCGGGCGTTCCGCCAATCGACTCTAACCGCGTGCATGCCCGAGCGGAACGAACAGTAAGCGTGACCTAACCAACAGTACCGGTGCATGGGGGGCGCACGGAGTCATGGCGTCCACCAAGTGGACGGCGTCGCGCGCCTGTCGAGCGAGCTCCAGGTGTCCGTAAAGCGGATCTCGACTCCGCATAGTGCAGTTGACCTGCTCAAGTCAAGGTCTGTCTTTTCTGGTGAACCTCTAGTCAAATGTCGTCACTTGACTACACGCGTTGATCACGCGCGCGCGAATCTCCATGACCAGGAACCCTCTCGTCGTGCGCGCTCGAACGCGGGGGAGGATCTCAAGTGACCAGCAGACCCTGGACGTTCAGAGCGGCCGCGACGATTGTCGCGTTCGCGGCGGCCACCGCCACGTTCTCGACGTTCACCATGGCCCAGGCCGACGACACGGCCAAGAGCCCCACCGTCGACCGGACCGACCCGGCGCCGCCGAACAAGGAGCAGGAGCACGACCTCGACGGCCCGCTGAGCAAGACCCAGGAGGCCCAGCGCCAAGAGGCTCTGAAGCAGGTCATATCCGGCAAGACCCAGGTGAAGGAGCGTGACGGCTCCCAGGTCGTCGAGCTCAAGAGCAAGAAGGGCGACAGCAAGTACGTCGAGCTCGGCCGCGAGAAGACCGACAAGATCTTCACGATCCTGGTCGAGTTCGGCGACCAGACCAAGCCCGAGTTCGGCGGCACCCCCGGCCCGCTGCACAACCAGATAGCCAAGCCGGACCGCACCCAGGACAACAGCACGGCCTGGAAGGAGGACTACAACCAGAAGGACTTCCAGGACCTCTACTTCGGCACCGGCAAGGGTGTCGAGTCGATGAAGAAGTACTACGAGAAGCAGTCCTCGGGCCGCTACTCCATCGAGGGCCAGGTCTCCGACTGGGTCAAGGTCCCCTACAACGAGGCCCGTTACGGCAACAACAAGTGCGGTGAGACCAACTGCCCGAGCGTGTGGAACATCGTCAGCGACGGTGTGACCGCATGGGTCGCCCAGCAGAAGGCCGCCGGTCGGACCGACGCCCAGATCAAGGCGGACGTCAAGGAGTTCGACCAGTGGGACCGCTACGACTTCGACGGCGACGGCGACTTCAACGAGCCCGACGGCTACATCGACCACTTCCAGGTCGTGCACGCCGGTGAGGACGAGTCCGCGGGCGGCGGCGCACAGGGCGAGGACGCGATCTGGGCCCACCGCTGGTACGCCTTCGGCACCGACGCCGGTGCCACCGGGCCGGACAACAACCGCCTCGGCGGCGCGCAGATCGGCGACACCGGCATCTGGGTCGGCGACTACACGGTCCAGCCGGAGAACGGCGGACTCGGCGTCTTCGCCCACGAATACGGCCACGACCTCGGTCTGCCGGACCTCTACGACACCTCCGGCGGCGACAACTCCACCGGCTTCTGGACGCTCATGTCCTCGGGTTCCTGGCTCGGCACCGGCAAGGAGGCCATCGGCGATCTGCCCGGTGACATGACCTCCTGGGACAAGCTCCAGCTGGGCTGGCTCGACTACGCCACGGCGAAGGCCGCGACCAAGTCGAAGCACAAGCTGGGCGTCGCCGAGTACAACACCAAGAACAAACAGGCGCTCATCGTCGAGCTGCCCAAGAAGCCGGTCACGACGGAGATCGTCGCCCCGGCCGAGGGCGCGAGCCAGTGGTGGAGCGGCAGCGGCGACAACCTCAAGAACACGCTGACCCGTTCGGTGGACCTCACCGGCAAGTCGTCGGCGGCGCTGACCCTTGACGGCTGGTGGGCCATCGAGGCCGGCTACGACTACCTCTACACCGAGGCCTCCACCGACGGCGGTGCCAACTGGACCGCCCTGGACGGCACGGCCGACGGTCAGCCCATCTCCCGTGACGGCAGCAACAAGCCCGCGCTCGACGGCTTCTCCGAGACGTACAAGAAGCTGTCCTTCCCGCTGGACGCCTATGCCGGCAAGAAGATCGACCTGCGCTTCCGCTACGCCACCGACGGGGGCGTGGCCGAGAAGGGCTTCGCGGCCGACCGGATCTCGGTGACCGCGGACGGCACGGCGCTGTTCACCGACAACGCCGAGACGGCGGACCCCGCGTGGACCGCGAGCGGCTTCCAGCGCATGGGCGCGTCCTTCACCAAGGACTACGCGCAGTACTACATCGCAGAGAACCGTCAGTACGTGTCGTACGACAAGACCCTGAAGGTCGGCCCGTACAACTTCGGCTTCTCCACGACCCGTCCGAGCTGGGTGGAGCACTACCCGTACCAGAACGGTCTGTTGATCTGGAAGTGGGACACCTCCCAGGCGGACAACAACACCAGCAAGCACCCGGGTGTCGGTCTGATCCTGCCGGTCGACTCGCACCCGACGGCGATGAAGTGGTCCGACGGCACGCCGATGCGCAGCCGGATCCAGGCCTACGACTCGCCGTTCAGCCTGTACCGCACGGACGGCATCACGCTGCACAACGCGGACGTCGCGACCAGGATCCCGTCGTCGAAGGGGGTGCCGGTCTTCAACGACCGCACGAACACCTACTACGACCCGGCGACCCCGCTCGCCGGTGTCAAGATCACTGACACCAACACCAAGATCAAGATCGTCAAGGAGGCCAAGAACGGCTCGACGATCTCGGTCGAGGTCGGGCCCGCGGCGAAGTAACGAGCGTTTTCGCAGGTCAGAAGCGTATCGGCGGCAACCCCTGGCGGGTTGCCGCCGATCCGTGTTTAGGTGCGTCCTGTGGCTCTCTTATTGACACCGACGCACACGGGGGTGTGACCGCATGGCCGCAGGAGGTTTCTGCAAGCTGCCGACCGGCAGCGTGGTGGTGGCGCTGAACCTGCCCACGCCCGCCGCCGACGGCACGGGCTCGATCCGCTTCCTGGTCCATGCCCAGAACCGCGCCCGGGCCCTGACCAGGCTCCGCAATCTGGGCCTGCGAGCGGTCTACCTGCGCGGCAACGCGGCCCCGCCGACCCCGGACGAGATCACCGCGGTCCTGCACCACCCCGACGGCCTGATATGGCGTACCGCCCCTGACAACGGTGTCGCGGCGGCCCCGGAACTGTCCCAGGAGCTGTGGCGCCCGATCAGAGCCCTGCTGCGAAGACCGGCGGCTCAGGCCTAGGCGACCAGAGAATCTTGAAAACCCGCCCGACTTGCACCGGATTGCCCCGATCGACTTTTGCGGGCGAACCTGGGCGATCGGGGCGGCCCAAGCAAGATCTTCAGGACACTTCTAGGCGACCACCGGCTTCCCGGTGAGCTCCACCCCGGCCTCGCGCATCTCCTCCAGCGCCCGGTCGGTCGTCTCCTCGGCGACGCCCGCGGTCAGGTCCAGCAGGACATGCGTACGGAAGCCTTCGCGGGCGGCGTCCACGGCGGTCGCGCGGACACAGTGGTCCGTGGCGATGCCCACCACGTCCACCTCCGAGACCTCCCGGGCCCGCAGCCAGTCGGCGAGCGTCACGCCGTTCTCGTCGACCCCCTCGAACCCGCTGTACGCCGCCGCGTACGCCCCCTTGTCGAACACGGCGTCGATCGCGCCGGAGGCGACCGTCGGGGCGAAGTTCGGGTGGAACCCGACGCCCTCGGTCCCGGCGACGCAGTGCGCCGGCCAGGAGTGGACGTAGTCGGGGTTGTCGGCGAAGTGACCGCCGGGTGCGATGTGGTGGTCGCGGGTGGCCACCACATGCTGGTATCCGGTGCCGGCGGCCTGTCCGACGAGCTCGGTGATGGCGGCGGCGACATCCGCGCCGCCGGCCACCGCGAGGCTGCCCCCCTCGCAGAAGTCGTTCTGCACGTCAACGACGATCAAGGCGCGGCGCATGGTGGACGTCCTTCGACTTTGAGTGAACTTACGAGCCTAGACACTTGGGCGGCACAGCGGGAGGGCGCACCGCAATTAGCTACCCGAGCCCAGATGGACGTACTCCGTCGGAATGACGGGTTCCCCGCGCGAGAGCTGGGTGGCGGACAGCGGCAGGCCCGCCCGGGCGGCGATGTGCCGGTCCCGTACGACGTCCAGCGGCTCGCGTGCCACGATCTCGCCGCCCTTGACCAGCTCCACCAGCAGCTGCCGGTCGGCCAGCCCGGCGGGGACCGCGCCGGTGCCGATGACCTCGGCCTCGGCGGCGCCGTCCTCGTCGAGCCGCCGCGCCGCCCACTTGCGGCCGCCGATGGAGGTCTTGCCGCCGGAGGACTTCTTCGCGACCGGCACCAGCGGGGCCTTCGGGTCGGCGGACTCGGCGCGGGCGACCAGCTTGTAGACCATCGAGCAGGTCGGGTGCCCGGAGCCGGTCACCAGCTGGGTGCCGACGCCGTACGCGTCCACCGGCGCCGCCGCCAGCGAGGCGATGGCGTACTCGTCGAGATCCGAGGTCACGATGATCTTCGTGTCCCGGGCGCCCAGCTCGTCCAGCTGCTGGCGCACCCGGTGCGCGACGAGGAGCAGATCGCCCGAGTCGATGCGGACCGCGCCCAGCTCGGGTCCGGCGATCTCCACGGCCGTACGGACCGCCTCGGCGACGTCGTAGGTGTCCACGAGCAAAGTGGTGCCCCGGCCGAGCGAGTTCACCTGGGCCTGGAAGGCGTCCCGCTCGCGGTCGTGCAGGAGCGTGAAGGCGTGCGCGGAGGTGCCCACCGTCGGGATGCCGTAGCGGAACCCGGCCGCCAGGTCGGAGGTGGTGGCGAAGCCGCCGACGTACGCGGCGCGCGCGGCGGCGACGGCGGCCAGCTCGTGGGTGCGCCGGGCGCCCATCTCGATCAGCGGCCGTTCCCCGGCCGCCGAGGACATCCGGGAGGCCGCCGCGGCGATGGCGGAGTCGTGGTTGAGGATCGACAGGACCACCGTCTCCAGCAGCACGCACTCGGCGAAGCTGCCCTCCACCCGCATGATCGGCGAGCCCGGGAAGTACACCTCGCCCTCGGGGTAGCCCCAGATGTCGCCGCTGAAGCGGTAGCCGGCGAGCCAGTCCAGGGTCTCCTCGTCGACGATGGCGTGCTCGCGCAGAAAGCCGAGGACGCCCGCGTCGAAACGGAAGTTCTCGACGGCGTCCAGCACCCGTCCGGTGCCCGCGACCACGCCGTAGCGGCGCCCGTCCGGCAGCCGGCGCGTGAAGACCTCGAACACGCTCCGCCGTTCGGCCGTGCCCGCCTCCAGGGCGGCGCGGAGCATCGTCAGCTCGTACTGGTCCGTGAAGAGCGCCGTCGAGGGAACATCCACCGGCAGTCCAAGGTCCGCTACATCCACGAAAGCTCTCCTAGCTATGACTCGCCGGGTGTCCCCAGGCCGGCCGGGGGTCCGGGGGTTGTCCCCCGGTGCATGCAGCATGGCAACGACCATACCCCACTTCGCGTCAGTGTGACGATTTGTGGGGCGCGTGGCAGCATGGGCCATGTGACGTCACCCGCGCCCGTAGAGATCGAACGCACCGAGTCGGCGGAAGAGGTATTCGCCGTTCCCGAGCCCGACGTCCCCTGGGTCACGATCGTCCACAATGACCCGGTCAACCTCATGAGCTATGTGACGTACGTCTTCCAGACGTACTTCGGCTACTCCAAGGACAAGGCCACCAAGCTCATGCTCGACGTCCACCACAAGGGCCGTGCGGTCGTCTCCAGCGGCACCCGCGAGGAGATGGAACGCGATGTGCAGGCGATGCACGGATACGGTCTGTGGGCCACCCTCCAGCAGGACCGGAAGTAGCGACCAGCCCTGATGCCAGGAACCTTCGAACCGCTCCCCGGCGGCGGCGCGGCCGTCGCACTCGACGACGTCGAGATCTCCATCATCCGGTCACTGGCCGTCCAGCTCCTGGAGCTGCTCGGGCCCGGACCCGGCGGAGAGACCACCGACGACCCGCTCGCCGAACTCTTCGCCGACGGCCCGAGCGAACCGCCCGCCGACCCGGTCCTGCGCCGGCTGTTCCCGGACGCCTACAGCGACCCCGAGGGCACGCCCGGGCCGCAGGAGGCGGAGGAGCAGCGCGCGTACTCCGCCGAGTTCCGCCGCTACACCGAGAACGACCTCAGGGCAGGCAAGCGGGAGAACGCCCTCGCGGTGATCCGCTCCCTGGACGAGCTCAGCTCCTCCGCCGGTGACGGCGGGGCGGTGCTGAAGCTGTCCCCCGAGGAGTCCCGGCAGTGGCTCAGCGCCCTGAACGACCTGCGCCTCGCGATCGGCTCGCGCCTCGACATCGTCGACGAGGACGACACGGACCTGCTCTACCGGCTGCCGGACGAGGACCCTCGTAAGCCGATGGTGATGGCGTACCTCTGGCTGGGCGGGCTCCAGGAGACGCTCGTCTCCACACTCATGCCCTGATCGTGACGGTTGTGACCGATCCGCGCGTTCGCTCAGCGGACGCTCAAATCCGGATAACGATCGCGTCACCCTCCCGGCCCACTGTGTCCCTTTTGTACGCCACTTGTCCGCTTCTTCTTGTGTAATGCGCCACAGCGCGCCCGGACGATCAAGATTGCGGCCGTGATAAATCTTCACGACCGCCCGGCGAACACCACCCATGTTCCGTCCGGGTGCGCCACCGACCGGCAGACCGCTGGTCAGGCAGAACGCTCCATTCAATCCGGGGGGATCGAGATCCGATCGGAGGCCGACGAGAGGCCCGGGTCGGCGTGGAGAAAGGCGCACGAATACATGACCTCCGCTCAGGTCGACACGGAGAAGGCTCCGGAAGAGGGCTACGAGCGCGGCCTCGGCAGCCGCCAGGTCCAGATGATCGCCATCGGCGGCGCCATCGGCGTCGGCCTCTTCCTGGGTGCCGGGGCGAACATCGCCAAGGCCGGACCCAGCCTCATTCTCATGTACGCCCTCGCGGGCGTCATCATCTTCTTCATCATGCGGGCGCTCGGTGAGCTGCTCCTTTACCGCCCGGTCTCGGGTTCCTTCGCGGAATACTCCCGCGAGTTCCTCGGCCCGTTCTTCGGCTATTTCACCGGCTGGACGTACTGGCTGATGTGGGTCGTCACCGGCATGGCCGAGCTCACGGCCGCCGCGATCTACGTCAACTACTGGTTCCCCGACATCCCGCGATGGGTCACGGCGCTGGCGTTCCTGGTGCTGCTGTTCGCGGCCAACCTGATCTCCGTGAAGCTGTTCGGCGAGATCGAGTTCTGGTTCTCGATGGTCAAGGTGACCGCGCTGATCGGCATGATCGTGATCGGTCTCGGTGTGCTCACCTTCGGCTTCAGCAACGCCGGTGACACCGCCGCGGTCTCCAACCTCTGGGCCTTCGACGGCTTCTTCCCCAAGGGCATCGGCTCGTCCCTGATGACCCTGCAGGGCGTCATGTTCGCCTACCTCGCCGTCGAGCTCGTCGGTGTCACCGCGGGCGAGTCCGAGAACCCGGAGAAGACCCTCCCCAAGGCGATCAACACCCTGCCCTGGCGTATCGCGCTCTTCTACGTCGGTGCCCTCACCGTCATCCTGTGCGTGGTCAAGTGGACCGAGTTCTCGGACGGCGTCAGCCCGTTCGTCGCGGCCTTCGCGAAGATCGGCATCCCGGCGGGCGCGGCCATCGTCAACTTCGTCGTGCTGACCGCCGCCCTGTCGTCCTGCAACTCGGGCATGTACTCCACGGGCCGCATGCTGCGGAACCTGGCCGAGAGCGGTGAGGCCCCCGCGGTCTTCAAGAAGCTCTCCTCGACCAAGACCCCGGCCTTCGGCATCACCATCTCCGTGCTCTTCATGGGCATCGGCGTGGTCCTGAACTACATCGTCCCGGAGAAGGCCTTCGGCTACGTCGTCTCCGTCGCCACCGCGGCCGGCATCTGGACCTGGCTGATGATCCTGGTCAGCCACGTCCTGTACCGCCGCGCGGTCGACGCCGGCCGCCTGCCGGCCTCGTCCTTCCCCGCCCCGGGCGGCGCGAAGTGCAGCTGGGTCGCCATCGCCTTCCTGCTCTTCGTCACCGGCATCATCGCCAAGGACGCCGACTCCCGCGTCTGCCTGTACGTGATGGCGGGCTGGGCGGTGGCCCTGGGCATCGGCTGGCTCGTGCTGAAGTCGCGCAGCCCCGAGGTCACGCAGCGCCGTGAGCCGGAGTTCGAGAAGGTCGGCTGACCTGCACTGTCCTGGCATGTGGACGGCCCCGTACCATCCCTCGGTACGGGGCCGCCCTTCTGCTTATCCTGGCCAGCATGCTGACCATCACCCAGGCCCTCGTCGACCAGATCGTCGCGCACGCGCGCAAGGACCATCCCGACGAGGCGTGCGGCGTCATCGCGGGCCCGGCCGGTGCCGACCGCCCGGAGCGCTTCATCCCGATGCTGAACGCGGCCATGTCGCCCACGTTCTACGAGTTCGACTCGGGCGACCTGCTCAAGCTCTACCGTGAGATGGACGACCGTGACGAGGAACCGGTGGTCATCTACCACTCCCACACGGCGACCGAGGCCTACCCCTCGCGCACCGACATCTCCTACGCCAACGAGCCCGGCGCCCACTACGTCCTCGTCTCCACCGCCGACACCGACGGCCTCGGCGAGTTCCAGTTCCGCTCCTTCCGGATCCTTGAGGGCGAGGTCACCGAGGAGGAGGTCAAGGTCGTGGAGGCGTACTGATCCCACATGGTGGATGAATTGAGTCCGACCAGTGAGATCACACTCCAGGAGCCGGTCCGGGAATCGATACGATGAGCCCATGGTTCTTCTCGACGTGAGCGACAAGGCGCCGGGCACGCTGCTCGTTGCGCGGCTGCACGTCGACCTGTGCAGGCTGAACAGCGCCATCTGTTGACCGTCCCGCTGCAGCCGTACGGCCGTGTTGCCGCGGCGCGCCGCCGACGCGCGCCCACTGAGACCAGACCACTTTTCCGACAGGAGCCCCTTGCCATGGCCATCGAGGTCCGCATCCCCACCATCCTCCGCCAGTACACCGACGGTCAGAAGGCGGTGGAGGGCAGCGGTGACACCCTCGCCGACCTGTTCACCGATCTGGAGACCCGGCATGCGGGCATTCAGGCCCGCCTCATCGACAAGGCGAACGGCGAGCAGCTGCGCCGGTTCGTCAACGTCTACCTGAACGACGAGGACGTCCGCTTCCTCGACGGCATCAACACCAAGCTCACCGACGGCGACAACGTCACGATCCTGCCGGCCGTGGCCGGCGGCATGGTCTGATCCCGTATGCGCTACGACTCCCCGCTGGCCGCGGTGGGCAACACCCCCCTGGTGCGCCTGCCGCGGCTGTCGCCGTCCGCCGAGGTGCGGATCTGGGCCAAGCTGGAGGACCGCAACCCCACCGGCTCGGTCAAGGACCGCCCGGCCCTGCACATGATCGAGCAGGCGGAGAAGGACGGCCGGCTGACCCCGGGCTGCACCATCCTGGAGCCCACCTCCGGCAACACCGGCATCTCGCTGGCCATGGCCGCCAAGCTCAAGGGCTACCGCATGGTCTGCGTGATGCCCGAGAACACCTCCCAGGAGCGCCGGGACCTGCTCGGCATGTGGGGTGCGGAGATCATCTCCTCCCCGGCCGCGGGCGGCTCCAACACCGCCGTACGCGTGGCCAAGGAGCTGTCGGCCGAGCACCCCGACTGGGTGATGCTCTACCAGTACGGCAACCCGGACAACGCGGGCGCCCACTACGCCACCACCGGCCCCGAGATCCTCGCCGACCTCCCCTCCGTCACCCACTTCGTGGCCGGCCTCGGCACCACCGGCACCCTGATGGGCGTCGGCCGCTACCTGCGTGAGCACAAGCCGGACGTGAAGATCGTCGCCGCCGAGCCGCGCTACGACGACCTGGTGTACGGCCTGAGGAACCTCGACGAGGGCTTCGTACCCGAGCTGTACGACGCCTCGGTCCTCACCACCCGCTTCTCCGTCGGCTCGGCGGACGCGGTCACCCGCACCCGGGAGCTGCTCCAGCAGGAGGGCATCTTCGCGGGCGTCTCCACGGGCGCGGCCCTGCACGCCGCGCTCGGCGTCGGGAACAAGGCGCTGAAGGCGGGGGAGTCCGCCGACATCGTGTTCGTCGTGGCCGACGGCGGCTGGAAGTACCTGTCGACGGGCGTCTACACGGCGGCGACGACGGAGGAAGCGATCGAGACCCTGCGGGGTCAACTCTGGGCGTAGGCCCTCACGATGCCAGGTGTCGGACCTGGTCCCACAGGACCGGGTCCACCACCCCCACCTTCCGGCGGAAGTCCCCCACCGGCACCTCGCGCAGCTCGTCCGTCTCCAGGAAGCTCGCCCGCCCCTGAGCATCGCTCACCGCACCGGGCGGCAACGGGATCACCCCGGCCCGCTCGTCGTGATAGCGGCTGGTGATCTTCGCGACGCGGACCCGCTTGCCGTGCACCGCCAGCACCAGACACGGCCGGTCCTTCGCGCCGGGCCGGTCCTCGTAGGGCACGCTCGCCCACCAGATCTCCGTCGGCCGCGGCCGCGCCGCCACCCGCCGCACGCGCCACCCCGCCGGACGCCGTCCGCGACCCCACCCGTCCACGAGCGCGGCGACGAGCGCGAGCAGCACCACCGCCGCGAGCGTCAGCCACCAGGACGTGTCCATACGACGACGTTACCGGCGCACGCTCACCTGCGCGCGCCTCTCCCGCGCCCCACACGCCCCGCTGCCAGCCGAACCGGTGACAGCACAGGTGAGTTCGCCCGCCCACAACAGATTTGGGTACCTTTGCGAGCTGTGCGGATGTCGGGGAATGATCGCTGACGTGCGAAAACGCCTCTCAGTGGTTCTCACGGTTTCGCGGCGTTTCCCGCACCGATGTGCCCTCGATGTGCCCTCGGCTGGATGCCCGGAGCGGGGCGCACACTGGAATCACACCCCCGAAGAAGCTGATCACGATGACTCTCCGCACCATCGCCCATCACCTCGGTCTGCCCGTACGGCGCGACCCGCAGGAGGTCGCGGAGACCATCGAGGGAGCATGATCTGCAAGAGAAGATGATCAGCAATGACCGAACCCATCACTCCCGTTGGAGGCGATCAACCGGGAGTCCGCGCGGGAGAAGTCCATCCGCCACGGGCATCCGTCCACGCTCCACCTTTGGTGGGCCCGGCGTCCCCTGGCTGCCGCCCGCGCGATGCTGTTCGCCCAGCTCGTCGACGACCCGTCGGCCCGGCCCGACCTGTACCCCGGTGAGGAGGAGCAGAAGGCCGCGCGGCAGAAGCTGTTCGATCTCATCGAGGAGATGGTCCCCTGGGAGGCCACCCGCGACGAGCGGATCATGCGCAAGGTTCGCGAGAAGATCGCCGAGTCCAACGGCGGCTCGGTCCCGCCTGTCCTCGATCCCTTCGCGGGCGGCGGCACGATTCCGCTGGAGGCGCATCGGCTCGGCCTTGAGGCGCACGCCAGTGACCTGAATCCGGTGCCGGTCGTCATCAACAAGGCTCTGATCGAGATTCCGCCGAGGTGGGCGGGGCGGCGGCCCGTCTCTCCGAACGCCGAGCTGCGTACCGACGACTGGCCCGGCGCGAGCGGGCTTGCCGAGGACGTCCGCCAGTACGGCAAGTGGATGCGCGAGCAGGCTCATGCCCGCATCGGCGCCCACTACCCGAACGCCAAGCTGGAGAACGGCAGAAAGGCCACGGTCATCGCCTGGCTGTGGGCGCGGACGGTGGCTTGTCCCAACCCGGCTTGTGGGGTGGAGATGCCGTTGGTGACGACCTGGTGGCTATCCAAGAAGAAGGACCGGCCACGGTGGATCAAGCCGGTGGTCGAGGGCCGGGACGTCCGCTTCGAGATTCATGACGGCGCCGGAGGACCGCCCGAACCGCCGAAGCAGGGGCGGGGCGCCAAGTTCACGTGCCTGGTGTGCGGAGACATGACCACTGACGCATATATCAAGGCCGAGGGGGTGGCCGGACGCATGGGGGCGCGGCTGCTGGCTACAGTGGCAGAAGGGAAACGGCAGCGGATCTATCTGGAGGCTACGGAGGAGCAGGAACTGGCGGCTTCCGTCGACGTGATGGCCAATGCGCCGCAGGAGCGAATGCCCGTCAACCCCCGCTGGTTCTCTCCGCCGTTTTATGGGCTGGAAACCTACGGCTCCCTATTCACGAACCGGCAGCTGCTTGCCCTGACCACCTTCAGCGACCTGGTTGGCGAGGCCCGTAAGAGGGTCGAGCGAGACGCGCGGAACGCGCGCATGGAAGAAGCTGAGGCGGCCGAGTATGGGAAGGCAGTGGCTCTCTATCTCGCCTTGGCGTCCAGCAGAACGGCAGACCTGAACAACTCGATCGTCACTTGGTCCAACGGCCGTGACCAGGCTCGCAACCTCTTCTCCCGCCAGGCCATCCCCATGGCATGGGACTTCGTGGAAGTCAGTCCCTTCGCCGACGCTGCTGGGGACCTGCAGGTGTCCGTTGCAACCGCGGGACGAGTGATCGAGGCGCTGCCGACGAACAACGGGCCTGGTCTCGTAGGACAAGCCGACGCCACCACCCGCTCCTTCGACAACTACGTCATCAATACCGATCCCCCGTACTACGACAACATTGGCTATGCCGACCTCTCCGACTTCTTCTACGTCTGGCTCCGCCGATCCCTCCACGACATCTATCCGGAGGTTATGAGCACGATCCTCACGCCAAAGGAGCCCGAGCTCATCGCCTCTCCCTACCGGCACGGCGGAAGTGGTCGCGTCCCGCGAGGTGGTGTAAGCGATCATGCGCTTCGCCTTCCGGTACCTGGCTCGCGATGATCTCTCCGTTGGCGCGGCACGCGAAGTGGCCCGGTCAGGCGCGGGGAGTGCCTCAGCCGGTCGAAGTACCCGGCGTGACCTGCGAGTTCCGGTCCGTTGATCGGCTACACCACCCGGCGGGACGCCATCTACCCGCTCGCTGTCTACTACGCGTTTAAGCAGTCGGAGACCGACGACGAGCACGGCATCGCCTCGACCGGCTGGGAGACCATGCTGAACGGTCTGATCCAGGCCGGCTGGACGGTCACAGCCACCTGGCCGGTTCGTACCGAGCGCTCTGCCCGCTCCATCGGCATCGGCACCAACGCCCTCGCCTCCTCCGTAGTCCTCGCCTGCCGCCCCCGCCACATCAGCGCCAGCTCCACCGACCGCCGTGGCTTCCTCCGCGCCTTGCGCAGCGAACTCCCTGAAAAGTTGCGGAAGTTGCAGGAGGGCAACCTCGCCCCCGTCGACCTCCCCCAGTCCGCGATCGGCCCCGGCATCGCCGTGTTTTCCCGGTACGCCAAGGTCACTGAGCCGGACGGCTCCGCGATGCGCGTACGCACCGCACTCGGGCTCATCAACGACGTGCTGGCCGACGTACTGAACGAGCAAGAAGGCGAGTTCGACCAGGGCACCCGGTGGGCGATCCGCTGGTTCGAGCAGTTCCAGTGGGGGAAGGGCGCCTTCGGGGACGCCGAGACGCTGGCGAAGGCGTACAACGTGTCGGTGAAGGGGCTCCAGGACGCCCACATCACCAAGTCTGGGGACAGCAAGGTGTGGCTCGTCGCCCCGGCTAACCTGCCGGAGTCGTACGACCCGGAGACCGATGCCCGGATCTCCGTATGGGAGGCGGCCATGCACCTGTCCCGCCTGCTGGAAGGCAAGGGCTCCGGGTCCGGCCTGGGGCCGGCCGGTGAGCTGCTCGCTGGGATCCGGCGGCGCGGGGAGTTTGACGAAGACGCCATCCGCGACCTGACTCATCTCCTCTACAGCATCTGTGACCGCCGCCGCTGGTCCGAGAGCGGGCAGCGGTTCAACAACCTGGCCAGTGCCTGGTCCGACCTCCAGACGGAAGCCCGCGCGGCAGAGAAGCGCGGCCCGAGCAAGCCCACGCACCAGCCTCTCTTCTGAACCCCCGCACAAGATCCGACGGCCGGAAAGGCAGGACACCCGCATCATGGCGGTGAGCAACCGAGACCGTGTCCAGCGCATGATCGAGACCCTCACGGAGGGGCTGCTGCCCTTCATAGAACGGGAGATGGTCAAGCGGCAGGGCGACACCTGGTTCGAGGACGCGGAGAGCGAGGCCAGGAGCCAGGGCAGGCAGATCGGCAAGCAGGATCCGCAGTTCCTGCTGAATCTTCTTCAGCGGTACTGGAGCAACTACTTCCGGCACCTGCTGCCGGGCAACGCCCGCGGGTTCGCCAGCGAGCTGAACGACGTACGCAACCGGTGGGCGCACAGCGCGTCGTTCTCCGCCGACGACACCTTGCGCGCACTGGACACGGGGGAACGGCTGCTGCAGGCCGTACACGCGGACGCCAAGCTCGTCGACGAGATCCGGCAGTCCCGGCAGATGCTGCAACGTCAGGTGACCGAGGAGGAGACCAAGAAGGCGGCCCGCCGCGCGCGTGCCGTGCCGAGCGTGGCCGCCGAGGGGCTGCAGCCCTGGCGCGAGGTGCTCACCCCGCACCCGGACGTGGCGCGCGGCGACTTCAACGCCTCCGAGTTCGCCGCCGACCTGTGGCGGGTCGCGCGCGGCGAGGGCGCCACCGAGTACACCGAACCCGAGGAGTTCTTCCAGCGGACGTATCTCACTGAGGGCCTCGAAGACCTGCTCACCAAATCGCTGCGCCGGATCAGCGGCGACTCGAACGCCGCGCCCGTCATCAACCTCCAGACCAACTTCGGCGGCGGCAAGACCCACTCGATGATGGCGTTGTACCACCTGTACGCACCGGGTCTACAGGTGAGCCAGCTGCCGCAGGACCTTCAGGAGCTGATCGCTGCCGCGCCCGGCGGCGGACTGCCCGGCGGTCCGGTGCACCGCGCCGTGCTGGTCGGCAACGAACTGGGCATCGGACAGGCCGACGTCAAGCCCGACGGCACCACGGTCAACACCATGTGGGGTCAGCTCGCCTGGGGGCTCGGCGGCAGGCAGGCGTACGACATCATCGCCGAGGCCGACCGCACCAGCACCAGCCCCGGCACCGCCCTGTTGCAGGATCTGATCGCCGCCTACGCGCCCTGCGTCATCCTCATCGACGAATGGGTGCAGTACGCGGGCCCGCTGCTCGGCAACGACGGCCTGACCGCCGGCTCCTTCGAGACGCACTTCTCCTTCGCCCAGTCCCTGACCGAGGCCGTCGCCTCCGTCGACGGGGCCCAGATGCTGGTGTCCATCCCGGCCTCCGCGACCGGTGAGATCAGCGCCGCCGACCAGTACGACATCGGCGGGGAGAACAACCGGATCGCGCTGGAGCGTCTGCAGAACGTCGTCCATCGCAAAGCCGACGCGTGGCGGCCCGCCAGCTCCGACGAGTCCTTCGAAATCGTGCGCCGCCGTCTCTTCCAGACCCCCACCAGCGAGGTCCAAGCCGAGATCAACAAGGTGGCGAGGCTCTATGTGCAGTTCTACGGCACCGAAAAGCGCGAGTTCCCGGCCGGCTGCGACACCATGGACTACGAGCGGCGGATCAAGTCGACGTACCCGATCCACCCGGAGCTGTTTGCCCGGCTCTACGAGGACTGGTCCACGCTTCCGAAGTTCCAGCGGACCCGGGGCGTGCTGCGGCTGATGAGCACCGTCATCCACACCCTGTGGAGGGACCAGAACAAGAGCCCCATGATCATGCCCGGTGACGTGCCTATGCACGACACCCGTGTCAACCAGGAGCTGACGTACTACCTGGAGGACCGCTGGAAGCCGATCATCGACGCCGACGTCGACGGGCCTGACTCCACACCTGCCGCCGTCGACGCCGAGAAGACGGTCCTTGGCCAGCGCGGCATGAGCCGCCGTGTCGCGCGTACCGTCTTCATGGGCTCCGCGCCCCGCGTGCACGCCGCCCGCAAGGGCCTGTCCGAGGCGCACATCCGGCTCGGCATGGCCATCCCGGGCGAGCCGCTGGGTAACTTCCGCACAGCGCTCAACGCCCTCGCCGACCGCTCCACCTACCTATACGGCGATGGCGAACGCCACTGGTACGACACCCATGCCAACATCACCCGCACCGCCAAGGACGAGGCCGAGAAGCTCCTCGACGACCCGGACAAAGTGTGGGCGGACGTGGTGCGTCGGCTCAGCCCCCTGCAGAGCGTGCGGGGCAACTTCAACGGCGTCCACGTCGCCCCCCAGCCCGCCAGTGAGATCGCGGACAACGACACCGCCCGCCTGGTCCTGCTGCACCCCCGCTTCACCCACCGCAGCGCCAAGGGTGTCCCCGACACCGACGCTCTGCACTTTGCGCAGGAGGCCCTCGACCAGTACCGCTCGGGGTCCCGCCAGCACCGCAACGCACTCGTCTTCCTCGCACCCGACCGCAAGGAGATCGAGGAGGTCGCCGAGGCCGTCCGCGAGTACCTGGGCTGGAAGGAGGTCCTCCAGCAGCACGTCCAGCTCGACCTGACGGACAGCCAGAAGACGCAGGCCAGGACCCGCATGGAGAGGGCCGACGAAACGGTGGGCCTCCGCCTCGCCAAGGCCTATCGGTGGATCCTCGTCCCCGAGCAGACACCCGGAGCCAAGATCGAGTGGGTCGACATCAAGGTCGACCTGTCCACCATCGACGACGCCGCCCCCCACGTCGGTGACCGCCTCAGGCGCGAGGGCATGCTCTACCTTCAGCAGGCCCCCGCCGTCCTCCACCAGCGCATCACGGACGCGCTGGCCCAGGAATGGAACCGCGACGGCCACATCTCCGTCGGCCGCCTGTGGGAGCTGCACACCAAGTACCCCTACATGAACCGGCTGCGCGACCGCAGCGTTCTCGACCAGGGCATCGAGGACGTCCTGAACCACATCACCTGGGAGAACGACGGCTTCGCCCTCGCCACCGGCTACGACCCTGCCACCGGCCGGTACCAGGGCCTCGTCCTGCCCTGCCGGGGAGTTTCATTCGGCCAGATCACCGACGGCACCCTCCTGGTGCGGGCCGACCTCGCCCTCGCCCAGGAGACGGCCGACATCGCCGCGGCCGCCGCCCGGCGGCCGGAACCGGCTGATCCGCACGAGACCGACGATGGCGACAGCGGCCAGGGCACCGGCGGTGGTACGGCGACGCCGACTCGCCCCCTGCCGGGTGCCCCGGCTCCGGCTCCGACCCCGCTACCACGGGTCCCGACCCGCTTCTACGCCCACGCCCGTCTCGACACCGAGCAGTACAGCAAGCAGGTCACCAAGTACGCCTTCGAGATTCTCCAGCATCTCGAAGCTGTCGGCGCCGACGTCGAGATCACGGTCGAGATCCAGGCGACCGCGCCGGGTGGCTTCCCCGCGGACAAGGTGCGCACCCTCACCGAGAACGCCAACACCCTGAAACTGCAAGCCCACTTCGAGGAGGAGTAGGGCGGACGGGCCGGGCCCGGGTGGACTCGCCCGGCCCGGCCTGATCGTTTCGGCACCCACTGGTGCTCTCGGTACGCTGGTCGACCGATGTCGTTCGAGACCGTACGGGGGAGTTCAGGCATGGCCGCGCGCAACCGGGACAGAATCGTCCACTTCTACGAGATCGCCGACGCCGACGCCCCCGCGAACTCCCGTCTCCCGCACCGCGACTGGGCCCAGCGGATCCGCGCGCTGTGCAGCCAGCCGCTCCCTCAGCGCACCGCACGCTCGGGCGATGACATCCTGATCGGCGCCGTCGACCCTCACCAGACCGCCCCGCACCTGCTCCTCGCCAAGGTCCGCCAGGACGTGCCGCAGCTCATCGACCACGTCGACGGCACCCTCAGCCGCCTCCAACTCGCCGCTGACAAGGAGCTGGTGGACGTCACCACGGTGTACTTCCTCCCCTTCGGCAACGTCATCGCCACCATGGTCGGCGGCACCTCCGCCCCCCGAGCCCAAGCCATCAGGCGCTGGCTCGACGAGGTGCGTGCCGCCGCCCCCGATGTGCGCAACATCGAGCTGCGGCCGGTGGTCAACGCCCGCTCCCGGGAGAAGCTCCAGCACGCCGTAGCCATCGAGAGGCTCAACGTGCGGATCGCCCCTGAGCCGTACGACAGTCCCACCGCCCTGCGCGCCAGCTCCGATCTCGGCACCGCCCTCAGCCGCCTGCACGAGGACAACCCGGACATGGTGATCACCCTGACTCTGGAAGTGCCGAAGAAGTCCCGCACCCTCACGCCTCGCCGCCGCGCCCGCGGGCACAACCGGCTCCTCGACTCCACCCGGGTGTTCGCTAACGACGTCGAGGACTGGCTGGACAACTCCGACGTCGTCGACGCCGCCGCCGCCCGCGCCCGCATGGAGGCGTGGCACAGCGAGGCCGACGACGAGAAGATCGACTTCGTCAGCGAGCGCATCACTGCGAAATGTGTCGTGCCGTTTTCCTCGAGCGACGGCCACGCCATCGACCTCCAGGTGGCCCTGAACAAGCTCGAGCGGGTCTCTCACGAGAACGAACGGGTGCTGCGGGCCGCTGTCAGTGCCGACCTCTAGCCTGGAAGGCAGCTGGGGCCGAAAGCCCTGGTGGGGCCGGTACGGGGGAGGGGCGGGAATGCCGAGTCTGGCGGAGACAACACGTGGACTGCTGCAGCGATGGCGATCACGGCCGGCAGCGGACTGGGTGCTCACCGCGCTCATCCTCGGTGCGCATGGTCTGCTGGTCGCACTGACCGGACGCGGCGACATCCTCGGCACGCCCGACCGTGAACAGCGCTTGGAGATATACACGACCGGCGCCACCGTCGTAGCCGTGGTCGGCAGCTTCGTCACAGCGGCAATCTCGCAGTACGCAGCTTCCACGGGGAGGCGTATGCGGACGCTGCGCACCGCCGCGCATTTGGCATCCCAATTCCGGCGGAACTGGGTAAGTATTCTCTCGGCGACCCTCTTGATCTCGGGTGTCTGCCTATTGGCCACAGCGCTGGACACCACGGAGGCCGATCCCGGCGGCGTCCACTGGATGGTGGAGGCAGCGCTTCTGCTTGGGGTAGCTCGGTCGTATCGGCTGCTGTGGCTGTTCGACGCGGTGATCAAAGCCACGGACCGGGACCTGGCAGATAGCCCGGAACCTCAGCGACTGCGTTCGTAGCGGAGCCGTTTCCCCCGGCTGGCCTGCGTGACTAGGCGGAACCCCACGTGCACCTACGCCTTTCTGCCCCCGCCCCGCAGGGATGACAGGACCAGGCGCCCATACCGTGTGGTGAGGGCTGCGGCTGTGGCGGCGACCGACAGGGCGAGCGCGATGAGCAGGTGCGCCGTGGAGTTGTCATCGAGAACTTGCAGGATGCTGAGGGCGGTGCCGAGTGGGAGGCCAAGGATGGTGAGGACTCCCAGGGCGCCGCTGATCTGCTGGCTCTCCTGCGTCTGTACGAGCCTGCTGTAGTCGGCTGCTTCGGCCAGGATTTCGTCGAAACGTGCGGGCAGTCGGTGCTGGTTCTGGAAGGCGAGGAGTAGATCGTTGGCCGCGCCGTGTGCGGTGAGGTGTTGTCGCCAGTAGGTGCTGCGGAAGACGGCGATGTTCCGCTCCAGCGTCGCGACGCGGCGTGCGAGCCGTGAGGAGTTGAACACCTCGGAGAGTTCGTCGGTGAGCTCGTCGATGTGATCGCGCTGGAGCGAGCCGAGGAGCAGGGCGTCGAGATAGACGGTACGGGAGTGCAGCGCGCCGAATTCGAAGAAGTCGCCCGCACCGGTGTCGGGCCGGTGGCCCAGGAAGGCTGCCCCTTGACGTAGCACAAGGGCGCTCCAGTCCGCGGAGATTCTGACGGCGTCCTTGAGCTGCTCGCCGGCGGTCTCCGGGGGCAGGGGAAAGTCCTGCGGTGTCGAGCGCGACGCCAGCTGCCATAGCCAGCCGTCCGCCGCGGCGGGCAGTGCGCCCTCTGGGCCGGCCCGCAGGGCGGGGACATGCCGAGCAGTGGGGGTCATGAAGGCGATGGTGTATGGCCGCGCGATCGCGAACGGCGCGTCGGGGTCCCGGACGTCGGCGATACCGGCGAGAAGTCCGGCCGGGTCGAAGGGCCCGGTGAGCGGTTCGTCAGCGAGGTTGTGCCGCCGCCCGGCTAAGGCACGCAGTATGGGCAGCAGCGGCCTTTCCGCGCTCAAGTGCAGAACAACGAGGGCATGTTCGGGATTGCGGGCGGTGGCCGCATGGAGAAGTTCCATGCCCAGCAGGTGCAGCCCGTCCTGCTTGGCGTCCAACGGCAGGTGCCAGCGACGTGGCCGCCCGGGCGCCCCGTACAGTGCACGGGCGGAGGCGGGGGCGAAGTAGGTGGACCGAGTGTCGGCGTCGGTGCGGCGGCTGCCCAGCTCGAACGGGAAGGGCCCTTCAGGCCAGTCCGGGACGCGAAGCAGCCGCACCGGCAGCACGACGGTCAATTCCTGGCGTGCCCCGGTGACTTGCTCGAGCAGCGGGACCCCATGAACGGTCATCGGTAGTACTCGGCCGGGTCGGGCTGGTCGAGGCGAATGACGAACTCTGCCTGGTCGGGGCGTTCGGCGCTCACATGAAAGCGAACTCGTTCGCCGGTGCGGATGGTCCGAAACCCCTCGGTAACAATCTGCCGGTAGTCGAAGCCGTAGTACCGCTCATCCTCCTCGTCCCGCACGATGTAAGAACCGTGGGCACCGCTCAGCCCTCCACCGCTGGGACGCCTGTCTACGATGGTTCCGTGACGTGGCCCGCCGGCGCTCATGCTGTCGCCTCCTCTGTCCCGGACGTGTCGAGGTCTTGCACGCACCGGAAGCCGACCGCGTTGCTTCCGCCGCGCTTGCGGTAGATGCCCTTGCTGCTGGTCTGCACTGCACGCATCGGGTTGTCGTAGCTGCCGCCGCAGATGACCGCCTCGCCGGGGTCGTCCAGGCTGGTGGATGTCCATTCCCAGCAGTTGCCCACCATGTCGAGCACACCGAACGGGGAACGGTTGCCGGGCCGTTCGTCGACGGGAGTCGCCCCGGCCCGCCGGACGGCGTTGCCTGCGAAGTCCCGGTGCCACGCCTGATATGTCACGACAGGCCGGCCGACCCATGTGTCGGCGCAGTTGATACGGGTGCTGTCGGGTGTGTCGCCCCAGGGGAAGAGGCGTCCGTCGGTGCCACGGGCGGCGGCCTCCCACTCGAGGGAGGTCGGCAGACGCTTGCCTTCGAACGCGGCGAAGGCGTAGGCGCTCCACCAGCTGACGCAGATGGCAGGGTGGGCGTCGTAGCGTGGATTCTCGTAGTAGTCGGGCCGCCGCAGCCGGTCGGTCCAGGGGCGGTGTGTGACGCCGGCCGGCTGGTCGGGGTGGTCCCACGGCGAGGTGCCGTCCGCGTCGAGGGATTCGAGGAAGCGGCGGTAGCGTGCCACGGTCACGGCATGGCGGTCGAAGCGTACGGGCCGCTCGACGCGGCGGATCAGCAGCCGTTCGGCCGGCCCGACGAGGTACGCCCCGGCAGGCAGCACGCAGTCGTCCGTCTCCCGGCTGCCTGGCATTCCGGCGAGGAATGCGCGGATCTGCTCGGTGAGGAAGGCGCCGTCGGGAAGGTCCGCTGCCTGGTCCCGGTTCGCCGGCTCGGCGAGAAACCTGGCGGCCAGCAGCTCCTGGTACGCCGTGTGCACGAAGGCGACGTGATCGGGCGCGGCGGGGCGCAGCAGCGGAGCGAGGACACAGGCACCGAGATCGAGACTCCCGTCCGTGAAGGTGCCGGCCCCCAACTGCCGGTGGATATCGAGGAGGGAGAACACGGTGCGGTCGTTGAGGAAAGCGTGTCCGAACGCGGCGGGCAGCCGCTGCTCAAGATCGGGATGCCCACCCTCGGCCAGCGTCCGCGTGATGTGAGCGCCGAGGATGTCCGCGAGTGGCTTGCCTGCGGGAAGGTTCAGCGCTGTGGTGAGGCGCGTCTCGAGCGGGGTTGCCTCGGGTTCGGCCAGGCGTACGACGTGGAAGTGGGGAACGCGGGACGGGTCGACGCCGTTCGCGTACATCTGCTCGACCAACTGCTCGGAGCGGCCCGCCCCGCTGTCCAGCAGCTGGCGCACCTGGGGCGAGTCCGCGAGGAAGGACACCCGTGAACTCATGACCACTGCCGATTCGGCGGACAGGACGGCCGCGAGGTCGGTGAAGAGCCGCAGGAAACCGGCAGGGCTTGGTTCCTCGACGCCTTCGTCGACGGCATCCAGTACGCACAGTGCGGTACCCGAGCGGATGAGGTAGAGGAAGAGTTCGTAAGCGCGTGAACGGTCCGATGTCATGGCCGGCGCGAGTAAGCGGGCCGCGTACTCGGAGAACGGTTCGTCCTTCGGCTTGAGACCGAGGTCGAAATAGAAGCGGAAACGGCGGATCTCCGGGTTGCCGGCCAGCGAGCGCAGGAGCGTGCTCTTGCCGCTCCCCGGACGACCGGTGACCAGGACGTTCGCACTACCGCGCGCCAGACGCGTCAGGAGTTCCGCCGCGTCGCCGGACTGCTCCACCCTCGGCTCGCCGGTGCGAGGGTCGGTGGTCAGCGCCGCCGCGGCGACGGCGACCTTCGGCTCTTCCGGGGCGGCGGTGGACGTGAGGCCGGCGAGGTGGGTGTCGAGATTGACCATGGTGTCGACGAAGCCGTCGTAACGCACGATCCGGAAGTCCAAACCCAGCATCTGGTGGAGGGCGCCGGGTGCTGCACCGCCGTCGTCGTCCAGGACGACGAACCGCGTGAGCTTGGGCAACCGCGTGCGCAGCAGCTCCCCTCCGGTGGAGGCAAGGACCGTACTCAGGTCGTCGGCGTCCCTGGAGAGCATCAGCTCCACGTACTCCAACCGCATCCCCGACTCGCGGCAGAACAGCTGGTACACGGTGTCCGGGCTGAGGACGAAGCGCTTCGCCTGCCGGTAGCCGAGGGTGACGTACAGCCCGGCAAGGAACTCGCAGCGGCGTGCCACCTCGGGCGCCATGTCGGGCTCACCGCCGAGAAGGGCCGCACTCCCGGTGTCGGTGAACCAGACCAGCACGTCGACGAGCCTGCGGACCGCCAGCAGCCCGTCCTCGTCGCTGATCTCGTACCCATCGTGCGTGGACCGGTTGCGGAGCCGCCGAATGTCTTCGAGCGCATCCACCACCGTGCTGCTGCGAATGTACGGACGGCAGCGCTTGACCAGATCGTTCAGAGCCTTCGTCGAAGGATCACCCTCGACGCCGTGGTGGCGCCACAGCTCCTTGAGCAGCTTCTCGGTCAGCTTCCCGACCAGGGCCACCGCATTCTCGGGATAGCCGTCATTGAGGGACCGTAACGGCCGTTCCAGATCAAGCCCCAGCCGATCAGCGATCCGCGAGTGGTCGTCGAGTTCACTCCGCAGGCGCCGCAGCCGTTCATCGACCATGGTGCTCACTCGGACTCCTCACCTCGCCGGCCGAGAACGAACGCGAACCGGTCCGGAAACACCAGCACGGGCTCCGGATGAGCGACTCGAATCTCGTCGATGCCCTTCTCGATCTCGCTGTCGCTGAAGGTGGAGAGCAGCGACATGTAGCGGGCACGCACCATGCCGAGGTACTTGTCCCGGTCGACGCGCAGCTCATGCTCGACATGACTGAGACCGGCCTCCAGGCCAGCAGCTCGAAGGTGCCCCTCGATGACGGCCGGGTCCGGCTGCAACTCCTCGAAGCGCGCGAGGGCCGCCTCGAACAGCGGGTACTGGATGGTGGCCGGGAGCATCACCACCAGCAGCCGGCCCCCGGGCGCCAGCTGGTCGGCCAGGCCGCGCAGCGTGCGCGCCGGATCGGCCACGTGGTGCACCGACTCCTTCAGCCACATCGCATCGAGCTGCTCGTACGGCAGTCGCGTACGTCCTTCGGCGATGTCCTCGGCAGAAGCAATGACTGGCGTCAGATCGGCCGGAGGCGGCGTGCCGAGCTGGTCGAGCATCGCTTCGGAGGGATCGACGCACAGAATGGGATGGCGAGGCCGGAACTGCTTGGCCACTTCCCTGGCGAACAGGCCGGTACCGGAGCCGATGTCGGCGATCCGGTCCGTGGGACCGAGCCGCAGTGCCTCAGCGATCCGGCTCGACATCCAGGGAATGTAGTCCGGACCGTAGACCCAGTGCTCGTCGTATTCGGTTGCCAACTCCTCGTAGTGCCCACGCACGTCGCGCCCCTCCACGATCCCCCTCGCAGCGTCGCCGGTTGTGCCGTACAGGGCACAGGACAGGCTATCTCGGGTACTTGATCGGCAACAGGCTGTAACCGGACGTTGGTTGGGGTCAGTTCAACGCCCCGGTCAGCAACTCGAACCTGCGACCAAGCCCACTACTGCGTGGGCATCGGGGAGTGGATGTCGGCATCGAACAGCGCATCCGAGACCGAGGAGAAGGCTCCGGTCCTGCTCGACTCCTGCTGCGGGCACTGACCGGCGTCCACCTCGAAGTCGGCGGAGAACTGCTCCCGGCCGCGCGACCGACGGCCGTCTCGTAGGCCGACGCTGCGGTGAGCGCCCCCGAGGAAAAGCCAAGCTGCACCGACCTGCCGCAAGGCGGGCCGTTCACATGAGGAGATCAAGGAGATCAAGGAGATCCGAGGAGATGTGGGATCAGCAGGTCCTCAGGGCTGTCATGCACCAGAGGGCTGTCATGCACCAGATCACGCCACTTCAACCCCTTCTGCGTTGCGCCTGCAACGCGTGATGCGAGAGGATACTTGACAGGCTATGAGGCGTGGGTGACACGCGACCACGCCGCAGCAATCGAGCAACCGCAGTGCACAACACGCTTACGGGGGTGGGTTGATGAAGTTCGACATGGGGTCGACGACCCTGTCGGATCTCGGCAAGAGCACGGTCGGTTCCAGCGAGGATCTGGGCACGCTGATCACGTTGCTGATCCAGGCGGCGGAACCGCTGGAAGGCAAGTTCAACGGGGCTGGGAAGGCTGCGTTCGACACGTTCAAGGTCCATGCCGACGAGATCACGAATGCGCTGAACAGCTCGCTCAGCGCAATCCTGGGCGGTCAGTCCGGCATGGACACCGCGTTCGGGACCGGTGACGTGGAGTTGGAAGACAACGCCAACCAGAACATGGGTGCCGCCAACTTCGACGCGGCTCGCTTCGGCGCACGGTAACCGCGGAAGCGTAAAGGCGCTCATCCGCCGAAATCACCTTCACCGTCATCGTTTTCAAGGGGGAACCAACCGTGGGTCAGAACCAGGACCGCCGTTCGTACGACACCAGCGCCTCCGGCGAAGTCCAGACAAGCCTGCAGGGCATCGTCGGCCAGCTGGAGCGCGTACTGACGGACCGGGACCGCGCGGTAAAGGCCGCGATGGCCGACTTCACCGCGGACGGTGTCGCCGACGAGTACCACGGCAAGGAGATGCGCTGGAACCGCGCCGCCGACGAGGTCCGCGAGATCATCCGGCTGGTCCGCACGACGATGGAGCAGAACGACGGGACCGCGCAGTCGACCCTGGGCAAGGCGCGGGCGGCCGTCGACAACATCGGCTGACGCCGGACGCGCAGCGAAAGCAGTAGCGGGGAGAGGGAAACGGGGACTGACGCATGCCGAGGTGGGACATCACTCCGTCCGGGGTCGGAAGTGTGGTCTCGAACGTGGGGGACGTCATGAAGGTCCTGGACGACATCGTCCAGGCGTACTCGGGTGACCTGGAAGGCGCGGCCACCTCGGCCGGGACGCTCGCTCCAGGTGGGGCGAGTGGGGAGCACAAGGGGCAGACCGGGTTGGTGGCTGCCGCCCTCGCGGAGTTCATCGAAGGCACGGCGGACGAGCTGCAGTTCATTGGTGTGCGTATCGGCAAGTCGGTCAACGGCGCGGTGGAGGCCACCCTGGCGTACCAGGAGGGTGACCTGGAGATGGCGGCCCAACTGCAACACCGGGCAGCCGGACTGGTCCAGCCCGATATGCCGGGCGACTGGAAGGTAGGCCGTCAGTGATCCAGCCGGAGTCCATCCCGCTGTTCACCGGCGATCTCGGCCAGCTGGAACAGCACATCGACGCCCTGCGGGAAGAGGCGGACGGCATCCGCAAGGCCGGCGGGGAGGCCCATCGGCAGTTCCAGGGGCTGTCGGCCTTCTACGAGGCCCCGGAGGCGGAGGATCTCTTCGCCTCCACCGCGCCGGCGCGCGATGCCGCCGACAGTTTCGGGGACAAGGTCACCACGGTGGCTGACGCCCTACGGACGTACGCCGCCGAAGTCGCGCCGATCGCCAAGCGTTTGGAGCTCCTTCAGAGTCAGGCGACCGCGTTCGTGGCCGGGCTGAAGACCGACAGCGGAACGTTCGACGAGAACTGGACCGACGACGCGGACAAGGTCCAGAAGCACCAGGCCCTGATGCATGACGTGGCCGTCGCACAGGCGGCGTTCACCGCTGCGGAGATCGCCTGCAACAACAAGATCACGGCGCTGGTCGGCGGCACCCAGTACGTCATGAACACCGGCGCCAAGCAGTTCATCCCGCGAGGCGCGGAACTCTATGGCTACAGCGCCGAGGTGCTGGACCAGGCCAAGGAACTCCCCTGGGGCACACCGGTCACCCAGTCCCACGACTGGTGGGACCCGGACGACCTCGGCTACTACGCCAAGAGCTTCTTCTGGGACGGGCTGATCGTCGACAACGTCTGGGGCACGGTCGACGGCCTCGCGACCCTGTTAGGCGTCCACGGCGGGGACAAGGCCAAGCAGGCATGGGAGGGCCTGGTCCGAGTGGTGGTCGGGGCCGAGACCTACCTCATGGAGTCCGGCGGCCAGAAACCCACCGGCGTCTTCGCATCCGACTTCGCCCAGGAGAGCAAGGGACAGGCCAAGGAGTTCGGCAAGTCCTTGGTCGCCTGGGACATGTGGAAGGAGAACCCGGCCCGCGCCGCGGCGACGGTCGTCTTCAACGGCCTCACCCTGGGCGCTGGCCCGCTCAAGGTCGCCTCCGTGGGCAAGGCCGGCACCGCCGCCAAGGTTGCGACCACGGTGGCGAAGGTCGGCGACGCCATCGACCCGATCGGCGCCGCGGTCAAGGTGACGGGCCACGCCATGCCCAGGATCGCCCAGGTCACGGAGAACCTGCGCGGTGTGAACGACATTCCGGACCTGCGCACCCCGCACAGCGTCCTGGAGCTCTCCGACGGCTCCAAGGTCCGCATCGAGAACGGCGAGTTCATCCCGCTCGACCGTGACGGCACCGCCATGAGCGACACTCCGCGCCAGGAGCCGCCCGCCGACGTACGCGCCGTTCAGCACCAGACACCGCCAGAGAGGGAGCTCTCGGGTGTTGGTGCGGGGGCTCGTTTCCCTGAAGCCACGGCCCACGTCGGCGACGGCGCATCGCCGCAGTCAGGTCACGGAGCGGCAGGCGCTGGTGAGACCGCTTCGGGGCACAGCCGCGACATCCCTGGCGGGACCGGCAGCGCGGACTCGCACGGCTCCGGGTCAGGTGGTGGTGGCGGTGACGCTGGAGGCCCGCCGCTCGGCGGAGGTTCACATCTGCCGGACGGCCCGATGGAGCCTCGGGGCAACCTCCCAGACGGCTCCTGGGAAGGGCCGCAGGGGCTGAGACTGAGCCCTGAGGAGAATGCCGCCACCGGCCAGTTCATGGACCGGGCCCTGGCGACCGAGCCGCGCATCACGGAGGCGATTCGAGCCGCTGCCGGCCATGTCGAACACGGGCAGCTCAACGGTCTCGAGTACCGCCTCAAGGGCGAGGACTCCCTCAAGCGCAAGGTGGCCACGGCCCTGCTCGAGGACGCCCGGCTGACGCCGGACCGAGCTCTGGCCAACATCAGGGATTCCCTTCGATACACGGTTGAGGTTCCCACTAGGGACTACTCACACGGCGTGCAACAGGCAGTCGACGAACTGCATGCCCGGGGATTCGAGAATGTGACCTTCAAGAACACCTGGGAGGGGTCGGGGTACAAGGGCATCAATTCCACTTGGCGGGACCCCTCGACTGGTCAGATCTTCGAGGTGCAGTTTCACACCCCTGAGAGCTTCGTCGCCAAGATGGACACCCATGTCCTCTACGAGAAGGGGCGCCTTCCCGGCATCTCCAGCGATGAATTCGCCGCCATCCAGGCCGCGCAGAACGACCTGTTCGACAGAGTTCCAGTTCCCCAAGGAGCCGGCTCGATTCGGCTCGACCATGATCTGCATGGCGCAGGATCCCCCGACACTCCCGACGTCGACCTGGGGCGGCACAGTGACGAGTCTGTGCAGGGGAACGGGCCGCCGCCGGAACTCAGCCCAGAGCAGCGCACCTCTCACGATGCACACCTGAATGATCTTGCCCGGCAGTACAGCGACGACTTCGACCAGCTGAAGCAGGACCCCGATCACAAGGGGAAAGTGAAGCCGGCGGAAATGGACGAAGCCCGTGTTGCGCTGGATCTGCGCGAAAATGGGAAAGTCCCTACCGATGTTCAGCGACCCCCTGGCGCCAACCAGGGAGATCTTTACTCGCCGAGCACGGGGGAGTTTTACGACATCAAGGGAGTGCATTCGGACTGGCCCCCGCTCAACAACGTCCGTGACAAGTCCCTGCCGTTCAAGGGAGCCTACAACCCGGCGAACAATCAGGGGTGGGTGCGCAAGCTGGAGGACCAGATTGTCACCAAGGGGCGCATAGTTATCCTCGACATGCGCAATGCCAATCAAGCGGCGATCGATGACGTGAAGTCGATCGTCGAGCAGCACGGGTGGAGTGATCGAGTTGTCTGGTATCCGTGACGTGAACCGGGTCGTCCGGATGATGCCACCTGATGCGGAGGCCGCTGCCGCTCTACAGGAGTGGGTGGAGCAAGCGGACTCGCTTCTGGATGTCTCGGCACTCGACCTGTCCGGGGCTGACCTGTCAGGTGCGGACCTCGCCATGGCGCTCCTGACACAGACTGTCCTGCGAAGCGCCAAACTCGCCGGGACCGACCTCTATCGGGCACACCTGGAAGGTGCCGTGCTGGATGAGGCCGACCTCTCCAGCGCGTCGCTGGTCAAAGCTGAACTGGATGAGGCTTCCCTTCGGGGCGCCACTCTGGACGCAGCCGACCTGGGAAGTGCCAGCCTCTACGCGGTCGATGCTCGGTCGGCTCGCTTCCGGGCAGCGAAGCTCGACGGCGCTTCCTTGATCGACGTCAAGCTGGAGGGCGCCGATCTCACCAACGCGTCAGTGCGTGAAACGTCCTTGAAGTCAGTACTCGACGACCACACGGTCGTTCGAGGGCTCTCCGGCACGCTCTTCGGCCCTGCGATCATCGACCAGGCAGGTGTGCGCCGCGAGATCAACGGACTGGAACTCGAGCGGTGGCTGAACAGCCGCGGAGCGGAGGTCCGTGTTCTCGACCCGCGCTCCGGTGACATCACGTACTACGCCAAGTTCAGCGAGGGCTACTCCCGCAGCAATCCTCAGGGCATCGTCAGGCGCCGCATGGTGAACGGCGTAGCCCATGATGAGGCGTTCACCAGGAATCTGCGCTGGGAGCCGACCGAGTATCTGCGGCTTTACGAGCTGGGGCACAACGAGGTCGACCACGTGGAGATCAGTGAGGCGGAAGCGGTCGCATTCATCGAAGAGGTCACGGGACAGAACACACAGTGAACCCCGGCAGGCACAAGTCATAACAGCCGGTAAGCGAAGGGTGGATGGGAGGCAACCGTGGCAGCGCAGGATTACGACAGTCAGCTCCTCGAGTCGGTGTCCGTACGCCGACGTCGTCTCCGCGACGCCCTGCTGTTCGGCGCGCAGCGCCAGCGACGGTCGCTGGACGAACGGGTCGGGAAGGTGTTCGCCGGGGTGGTGATCGCAGCGGTGGTGTGTGCCGGGTGTGTGGGGTGGTCGTTCGTGTCGCACAGGGTCATCGGAAAGAGCCCGTACGGCACGTCTGTGTCCCCCTCGGGCCAGTCCTCTCCCACCACAGCCTCCCCAACTGCCTCTTCTCCTCGGTGATAGGTTCAAACGCGTGATATCCACGGGGTCCTTGAGTCGCTCGGCGACCAACAGTCGTGCGGCGCTCAGCCGGGTCACCCTGGTCGGAGAGCGGCGTCGGGTCGACCTCGTACTGCCGTCGCGGGAACCGGTCGGAGTTCTGCTGCCAGAGGTCATGCGGCTGCTGGAGGATCGCGTCGGAGAGCGACCCGAGCTGCGGCATCTGGTCACCCCGGACGGGTCCGCACTCGCGCAGGACAGCACCCTGGAGTCGGCCGGTGTGGCCGACGGGGCGGTGTTGCGGCTCGTGCGGGTCGAGGATGCTCCCTCCGCGCCCATCGTCCATGACGTCACCGACGAAGTCGCCGATGACCTCGACGTACGGGCCTGGCGCTGGCGGCCGGCGGCGCGGCGCGCTGTCGCCGGATGTGCCGCCGCCCTGTGGGCCCTGGCCGCTGGTGTGCTGGCCCGCAGCCACTTCGACCTATCCGCAGTCGGCGGGGCGCTTCTCGCCGTGGCGCTGGGCTGTGCCGCTGCCGGTCTCGTCTGCGGGCGCGCACGGCGGCACGCTCTCGCCGCCACCCTGATCGCGACGGCCGCCGGCCTCGCCGTGCTGGGTGTCTGGACGTGCGCTGACGCCTACGGCTGGGACAGTGCAGTGCGGCTGGCGGGTGTTGCGGGGGCGGTAGCGCTCGCGTTGTTGCTGGCCGGGTGGTTCACCCCGTCGGGGCGTGGGGCGTCGATCGGTGGGGGAGCGGTTGTCGGCTGCCTTGTGGTGTGGGAAGTCGCCATCGGGCTGCAGGACGGGGCAGAGATTGCGACCCAGCAGGCCCGGCTCGGTGCGCTGCTCGCCGTCGTCTCCGTCGTCGCCCTCGGGGTGTTGCCGCGGCTCGCCCTGATGGCGTCGGGACTGACCGGGCTGGACGATCGGCGTACGGGCGGGGTGTCGGTGAGCAGGTACCAGGTGGGTACGGCGCTCGCGGCCACCCACCGCGGGCTGGCGCTGGCCACGGTCGTACTCGCCGCCTCAGCGGGCGCGGCCGGAGTGCTCGTACTGCGCACGGTGTCGGTATGGACCGTGTCGATCGGCATCCTCGTGATGATGGTCCTCGCGCTGCGTGCGCGTGCTTTCCCGCTCACCGCCGAGGTCGTGGGGCTGCTCGTCGCCGCGACGGTCGTCGCGGTGCGGCTCGGCGTGGTGTGGGGCGATCATGCCCCGGCCGCCGGTCCCGTTGCCGCGCTCGGCCTCCTGGCCGTCGTACCTCTCGTGGTGCTGGCCGTGGAGCCGGCCGAGCATGTGCGCGTGCGACTGCGGCGCGCCGGAGATGTCCTGGAGTCCGCGGCTGTGATCGCCTTGTTCCCGTTGGTGATCGGCATGTTCGGGGTGTACGGGCGGCTGCTCGACACCTTCGCGTAGGGCGTGGTGACCGGCATGACAGAGGCGGCAGACTGGCAGCGCGACGTTCTGCAAGAGCTGGTCGACGGTGCCCCGCGCCCGGTGGCCCCTGCTGCGCCCGGGCCGACAGCGCAGGCTGCCACCGAGCCAGTTCAGCCGCCCTCCCGGCCTGCCCCAGAGTCGCCCCCGCCATCGCCCCCGGCTCCTCGCCGGGCACATGACCCTCGCATCTCGACTCCGACCCCCGAGTCCCTCCCCACCATCGACCCCCGGCTCGCCCACGCCCTGGGCAGCCCACAGCACGGCGACTCGGTCGCGCGCCGGGCCGGAGCCTCTCTGCGCAGGCTCACCGCCTCCGCCAATGAGGAAGTCTCCGAGCTGACCCGCTTCGCCCAAGAGTTGCAGCAGCCCGTCACCACCGGACGGGTCATTGCCGTCACCTCGATCCGCGGCGGCGTCGGCAAGTCCACGGTCAGCGCGCTGCTCGGCCGTACCTTCAACCACTACAGGCACGACCCGGTACTCACCCTGGAAGCCGACGCGGCCCTGGGCACGCTCCCGGTGCGCATGGGCGCGGATACAGTGCGCTGGTCCTGCGCCGACCTCGCCCGAATCCTCACGCCCTCGATGCAACTCACCGACGTCACCGGCTACTTGGTACCCGTGACGGACGGCGGCTGGCTGCTGCCCGCGGGCCAGGGCCGCGTGGGCGCCCCCTTGGACATGCGGACCTACATGACGGTGACGCTGGCTCTGCGGCGGTACTTCGCGGTGACGGTCGTGGACTGCGAGACGCTGCCCGGCGAGGTGGCCCGTACGGCGATGGACACCGCCCACGCCCGGGTGGTCGTCGCTCCGATGACCGCGGAGGGCATCCACGGCACCCGGCAGGTCCTGGACTGGCTGGCGCAACTTCCGCACTCCGCCCTGGCCAGCACCGTGGTCGCCCTCAGCGCGAGCACGCCGGACGCCACCCTCGACCCGAAGGCCGCCGCCGCGCACCTGCGCGAGCCCGGCCTGCCCGTCGTCCTCCTTCCCTACGACCGTCATCTCGCCCAAGGAGGCCCCATCCACACCGCCATGCTGGGCCGGAGCACCCGTGACGCGGCCGTCCGTCTGGCGGCCGAGGTGATGCGGCGGGCGGTGACGGTGCGATGACGCAGCAAGTGGTCCACCGGCCTGCCCGTAGCACCCGCCCCCTCGCGCCCGCCTCGCCCCGGACCGTCGAGGCGCCCCCGAACCTCCCGGAGGGCAAGCTCGGAGGCGCGGCCACCGCGCTGCTGCCCATGGCCGGGGTCGTCAGCTCCGTCGTGCTGATGACGGTCATCCGCAACAGCCAGTTCGCCGCGATCGGGGCGATCGTGCTGCTCGTCGCCCTGCTCGGGGCGGTGGCGCTGTTCCTCTCCCAGCGCGGCAAGGCCCAGCGCACCCGACGCGTCCAGCGCGAGCGGTATCTGGAGTACCTGGAGGAACTCCGCGAGGAGTTGGGAGCAGGCGAGCGGGACCGGCGGCAGGCGGCGCGCGAGCTGAACCCGCCGCCCGAGGCCCTGTACGACCTCGTGAGGGATCCGGCGCGGCTGTGGGAGCGACGCCGCCCAGACGCCGACTTCCTCTCGGTGCGGGCGGGCACCGGTGACGTACCGGCGCAGAAGCTGGACATCGCGCAGAACAGCACCGGCGGTGTCCTCACCCCGCCGGACCCGTTCATGCTGAACGAGGCACGCGCCCTGCAGAGCCGCTTCGGCACCGCCACGGACTTCCCGCTCACCGTGCCGCTGGACCGGGCCGGGAACGTCAGCATCGTCGGCGACCGCGAAGGCGTCCTCCGCGTCGCCCGCTCCCTCCTGCTGCAGACCGCCGTGACACACGCTCCCGACGACGTCGCCGTCGCCCTCGGCACCACCGACGAGTCCGCCTGGACGTGGGCCAAATGGCTCCCGCACGTGCTCGACCCACAGACATACGACGGCCCGGTCGCCGCCCGCAGGATCGCCCCCGGCCTGGCGGAGCTGGCCCGGCTGTGCGCCGGCGACCTACGGCAGCGCGCCGGGTACGCGGCAGAGGTGCGCCGCGGACTGTCCGGCAGGGGCAAGGACGCTCTACGCCTGATGTCCCGCATGCTCGTGATCAACGACTCATACGGTGAAACGGCGGCCGAACTCCCGCGCCCCGACTCGGCGATCGGCCTGCCGGAGATGGGCGTTACCGTGCTGTACCTGCTTCAGCAGCAGGTACACGAGCCCGACCAGGTGAGCGTGCGCATCACCGTCGACGGCAACCGGATCACCGTGGACGACCTGTGCGGAAACGTCTCCCAGGGCACAGTGGACGCGGTGAGTTCGCCGGGTGCGGAAGGCATCGCCCGCATGCTGGCCCCATTGCGCCTGTCCGTGGAGTCGGCGGCCGAGGGAACGCCCGTGTCCGGGCCGGTCGACTTCCCCGCCCTGCTGGGCATCGACGACCCGGCCGCGCTCGATCTGGAGAAACTGTGGGCGCCGCGAACTGAGCGGGACTTCCTGCGCGTCCCCATCGGCCTGACCGACCGGCACGAGCCGGTGCTGCTGGATCTCAAGGAGTCCTCCCAGCTCGGCATGGGCCCGCACGGACTGTGCGTTGGCGCCACCGGCTCCGGCAAGAGTGAACTGCTGCGCACCCTCGTCCTCGTGCTCGCCGCCACCCACTCCCCGGAGGACCTGGCCCTGGTCCTGGTCGACTACAAGGGCGGCGCCACCTTCGCCCCCTTCGCCGAACTTCCGCATGTGGCCGGGGTGATCACCAACCTGGAGAACCAGGCCGGGCTCGTGGAACGCGTCCACACCAGCCTCGCCGGCGAAGTCAAACGCCGCCAACAGGTACTCAAGGACGCCGGGAACGTCGCCGACATCGGCCACTACGCCGCCCTGCGCGCCACGCGGCGCCCCGACTTGGAGCCGTTGCCGCATCTGTTCGTCGTCATCGACGAGTTCGGTGAACTGATCACCGCCAAGCCGGACTTCATCGACCTGTTCCTGTCCATCGGACGCATCGGCCGTTCCATCGGCGTCCATCTGCTGCTGTCCAGCCAGCGCATCGAGGGCGGCAAGCTCAAGGGGCTGGACACCTACCTGTCGTACCGGCTGGGGCTGCGCACCTTCTCCGCCGACGAGTCCCGCACGGTCCTCGACACCACCGACGCCTTCCACCTTCCGCCGCTGCCAGGCTTCGGCTACCTCAAGGTCGACACGTCAACTTACGAGCGCTTCAAGGCCGGTTACGTCTCCGGCGCTTACCAGGGCCCCGCCCTGCGGAAGGAGCGTGACGACGAGCCCCTCGCCCGGCCCTACCCGACGTACAACACCCCCCATCGCCAGAACAGCGAGGTCGTCGAGGAGCTCGTCGCTACTCAGCGAGAGACCGGGCCGACCACCCTGTCCGTCATGGTCGACCAAATCGCGACGGCTGCGCCACCGACACGACGCATCTGGCTGTCCCCGCTGCCCGACGCCACGACCCTGGACATGGCCGCCGGCCCTCTCCAGGCCTACACGGACGGAGTACGCCTCGCCCACGCAGGCGGCCCAATGCGCGCCCCACTCGGGATCCTCGATGACCCGGCCCGGCAGTGGCAGCAGCCGTGGCTGCTGGACCTGACCGTCTCCGGCGGGCACGCGGCCATCATCGGTGGCCCGCAGTCGGGCAAGACCACTCTCCTGCGCGCCCTCGCCCTCTCGCTCGCCCTGACCCACACGCCGTACGACGTAGCCGTGTACGGCCTCGACCTGGCCGGTGGCGGCCTGTCCGCCCTCTCCGGGCTCCCGCACGTCGGGGGCGTCGCCTCACGCGCCGACCACCAGCGCGCCGCCCGCACGGTCGCCGAGGTGCGCGCCATGCTGGGCGAGCGCGAGGAACTGTTCCGCGAGCTTGGCATCGATTCCGTCGACCAGCTGCGCCACCTCCGCGCACAGCGCAAGCTGCCTCAGCTCGGTGCCACGGATGTGGTGCTCCTCGTCGATGGGTTCGGGGCGTTGCGTGACGAGTTCGCCGACCTCGACGACCCGGTGGCCGACCTGCTGAAGCGGGGCGGCGGCTACGGCATCCATGTCGTGGCCGGCATGCTGCGCTGGAACGACGTCCGCATCGCCACCCAGTCGATGTTCGGCACCCGCATCGAGCTGCGCCTCAACGACCCGGCCGATTCCTCCATCGACCGCAAGCTGTCCGAGACACTCGCCCCCGACGTACCAGGCCGGGTCCTGACCGACGGCAAGCTGTTCGCCCAGGTGGCCCTGCCTCGTATCGACACCCGACCGGCCACAGACGACCTGGGCGCGGCCCTCGAAGACACCGCCGGCACCATTCGCGCCTCCTGGCACGGCGAACTCGCCCCGCCCGTACGGGTGCTGCCCACCCTCCTACCCGCCGCAAAACTCCCCTCGCTGGCCGCCGAGCCGACGAAGATCCCCCTCGGCGTCGACCAGGACACCCTCGCGCCGGCCCTGCTCGACCTGTTCGGCACGGACCAGCACCTATTGATCCTCGGCGACAACGAGTGTGGCAAGACCAACCTGCTGAGACTCATCGCGAGCCAGCTCGTCGAGCGCCACTCGGACAAGGAACTCGTCTTCGGCGTCTTTGACCCACGCCGCGGCCTGCGCGGGGTGATCCCGGAGCCCTACCGCGGCGGTTACGCCCACAACGCCAAGCTCGCCGCAGCCCTGTCCACAGGAATCGCCGCCGAGCTGGAGAAGCGCCTGCCGGAGACGGCGGACCCCGACGCACCGATGAGCGCCGAGCCCGCTTTCACCGGCCCGCGCATCGTCATCCTCGTCGACGACTACGAGATCCTCACCACCGCTGGCCAGCAACCGCTGACCCCCTTCCTGCCGTACATCTCCTCCGCCCAGGACATCGGCCTGCACTTCGTCCTCGCCCGCCGCACCGCAGGCGCCTCCCGCGCACTGTACGAGCCCCTGCTGACCGCCGTGCGCGAAACCGGCTCCCCTGCGCTCGTCATGACCGGCGACCGCACCGAGGGCCAGCTCTTCCCCGGCCTGTATGCCTCCCAGCAGCCGCCCGGCCGGGGCACTCTCGTCCGTCGCGGACGCCCCCACCAGCTCATCCAGACCGCTCTCACCAGCGAAGCCGACGAAAGCGCCGAAGAAGCCCTGTGACCAAGGACGTCATCGCCCTCACCCCCAAGATGCCGGACCTGCGCACCCTTCTCGCAGGCCTCTACGCCGGCGGCCCCGACCTCGGCGTGAACACCCTGGCCGACGGCGCCGTCGTCCAGCTGTGCGCCCCCGACGGCCGCCCACTCGTCTCCGTCGAGGCACCCATCCTCATCCAGGTCCCCGGCGAGACCGCCCGCCTACTGGACCACCCGGTCGACGGGCCGGTGTGGTGGACCGAGGCCCGTGCTTTCACCGCCGTCGCCGAGGCCGGCCGACTTGCCGGCTCCTTCGCCGGACGCCTGGCCACCGTGCTCGGCGGCACGGTCTGGCCGCCCGAGGCCGCCACCACCGACGTCGTCCCCCTCACCACCGATGTCTCGGCCATCCCCGCACCCGCCACCGGCGCCCCCGCTGTGGACGTCCTCACCAACCCGACGGCCGTGGTCATTCAGGACCGTCCCTTAGTCGCCATGACCAGTTGGCTGGCCGACGCCCTGCGCACCGCGACAACCGCCGACCGCGCCCTGCAGATCGTCACCCCACCCACCACCCGCCTCACCCTGCCCACCCGAACCGCCCTGCGCGGCCTGCCCAACCGCTGGGTCGTCCAGGACCCCGAGCATGGGTACTACGACGGTCTGTCCGGCGCCCTACTCCACTGGAAGAACGGCAACTTCACTTCCGTACATGACGATCAGGGCGCCCCCCGGGTCGCCGCGGCCTTCACCTCCACTCCCGAAACCGGCGACCGCCAGCTGATCCTCACCTTGCGCACCCGCCACCCCGCCGACAAGGACCTCGTCCTCGGCCGCGCCCTGGAGACTGCCTTTCAGCACCTCACCGGCGCCCCACCGGCGGGATGGAGCACCGCCGAACCGGTCAACCTCCGCTGGTCCACCCGGGAGTTGACCGACTTGGCCCGCGCACGGGCCCCCCGCCCCACCTGGCTCATCGCCGTCGGGTCCCCCAACCGACCCGCCCTCGCCACCATGCGCGTGCTCCGCACACCGGCGGGCGTCGAGGAGAACATCACCCTCGCACTCGGCTACGGCAAGGGCGAGGCACCGCCGCTGGCCGCGATCGAGGAACTCGCTGCCGAACTCGACATCCAGCACGGCCTCGTCACCCTGCTCACCACTCTCCGCACCGCCCGCCGCGATCTGACCGTCCCTCCGCGCCTCGAACACCCGCCGATCCCCGTCACGTTCACGCTCGGACACGACGTAGCCAGGCGCATCGGGCCGGCCCGTGCCGAGCGCCCTCTCGAGGGCCCCGCGCCGGTGCAGCTCGGCTCCGCACTCCACTACTCCCTCGGAGACGGAACCGATCCCGACGCCTGGACCTCGTTCCAGCACCTCAGCGAGCACCTGAAGCAGGCATGACATCAGGCCTGGGTAGGTGTCAGCAGGACTCTTCGAACTTCACCGCGTTGAGCGTCACAGGCTGGCCTTCGAGCTTGGTGCCGGGGGCGGGGTCCTGGGAGCAGACCTTCCAGTTGGACTCGATGACGATGATGCGGTCCTGGCCGGAGGCGTCGTTGACGGTGATGCTGGTGCTGGGGTCGAGGGCCTCGCGGGCGACCTTGACGGACTTTCCCTTGAAGTCGGGCATTGCCGACCCGGCGGTCTCGGTCTCGGTGCCTTGGTCCGTGGCGGGGCAGGTCTCTTCGAGCTTGACAGTGGCGAAGTCGACCTTTGTGTCGGTGGGGTACTCGCCAGCTTTCGGGGTCTGGAAGCAGACCTTCCAGTTGCGGTCGTCGAACTGCCCGCGGCCACGACCGAGGGCATCGTGCGAGGTCAGGTTGTAGAAGCCTGCGTCTTGTGCCTGGTCCTGTGCGAACTGCAGTCCCTTACCGATCATGTCCGGCAGTGAGGCGGCCCCTGCTCCGGTCGTGTTGTCCTGCGTGGTCGCGGGCTTGTCGGCCGGAGTGCTGTCCTGCGTGGCTGCCGGCTTGTCGGCGGGGGTGCTATCCGTGCCGTTGCCGCCGCAGGCGGTGAGGCCGGTCAGCGCAGCGAGGCAGGGTGCGGCCAGTGCCATGCGTACGCGGGTGTGCATGATCCCCCCAGGGTCGTGCAGCGAGGGGCCAGTATGTGTGGCCTGCGGGATTTTAGAGTCGTATATGTCGCTTCTGTGAAAAGGGTCCGATTCCACGATAGTCCGATGCCCGGTTGCTGTGCGTAGAGGCGGCCGGGCCATAGGTACAACTCCAGGGGGCCAGTGTGGCCAACTCCTGAGGGCTACAGCATCCAGGGAGCGGGCCCGGTCCGGGTCGCCGAGGCGGCGAGTGCAGCCTCGGCGAAGAGCCGGATGCCATGACGGCTCGCGTACTCGGCCGCCGGTCGGGTGAACACCGAGGTGGTGACGACGGCTGCCACCTGGGCGCCGTGCACGCTGAAGCAGGTGCCGCCGAAGCGCTGGAGGTCGGGGCTGCCGACCTTGGTGATGGGCCCGTACCGCTTGCACTGGATCACGATGCGCCTACCGTCGGGCGCGGTGGCGACGACGTCGGCGCCGAGGTCACCGGCCCCGCCGACGACACGGGCGTTGGTGAGATCGCCCGCTACCACGCGCGCGACAAGGCCGCCAGCGAGCGGGAAACAGCGGCAGAACGGCTGCCGCTCCGAATCCGTTGTCCGCCATCACCCCCGTCATCGTGATCACTGCGGCGAGGGCGGCGGTGCCGTAGGCGCAGCCTGTCCGACCGTCGTTCTCTCTCTCCCGGGACTAAAATCTAGATGAGCCGCTCGCTCCGCCTTCGATTCCTAGGCATGGTCCAGGTGTGTGGCTCATTCGGGTAGATGTTGCAGTTGGCCTTCGAGTGCGGATCGGCCAGGCGGAGGCGGCGATCCTGGCGTTGTAGACGTCGAGCTGAGCCTTGTAGTAGATGACTTCGCATTCGATCGAGAAGTTCCCAGGCGCGGTCGGCGTCGACGTCGGTGTCGACCGTCGGGTCATGTGTCTGGTCGATCATGCCGGTACCCCTTACTGCACGTAGCCGCCGCCGAAGGTGCGAGGCTGGGGGTGCGCACTAAGCGCATTTTGCGCCCTAAGGACTTGACCTGCGGCAACGCTCTGACCCTTAGTGCGCGGGTGCGCACTATGTCCCCGAAACCTTTCCACTCCTTCGCAGGTCAGGCCCTTAATGCGCTTACTGACCCTTAATGCGCCGCACCCCCTTGACAGGTCGCCCAGCAGTAGGGGACGACCACTCTTCGTAACCGCCCAGCTTGATCAGCTGGTCGACCAGAGCGTCGACCTGGGTCGATGACCGATGCTTGCCGAAGCACTCCACATAGATCGACTTCCGGGCGGCGCCGTCACCTCCCGCGTGGTCGACGAACGTCTTCAGCCGGTCAAGGTCGGGGTTGCTGGTGCCGCCGCCGAACAGGTACCAGGCCGAGTCCTCCGCGTACGACCACAGGGCCTCCGCAGCCTCCACATGCGGCAGGTCGATGACGTCACTACCGTCCAAGAGTGCCGCGGTCACCGACAGTCGAAGCATCTGTGCGGGGGCACGGGCAATGACCTGTGCCACCGGCCCGTCCCCCGCGTGGTCGGCGGCGAGACGCGGGTACAGATCGTGCCAGTAGTCACGGGCCGCGGGTGTGCGGTCCATCCGTCCGATCGTCTGTGCCGCCCCCAGCGCCTCAGCCAGCTCGGCGCCCAGGGCCTTCAGCTCGTCCTCACTCAGGCAGCCGCCGTCCGGCAGCAGCTTGGACCGCTTAGAGCCCGTGAACAAACTGATCGTTGCGGGCGGGTGGGAATCCGTGAATTGACCTGAACAACCAGGACCTCTTGGTA